>NZ_JBITPM010000008.1:0-284245 GCF_050467905.1 Pseudalkalibacillus sp. NRS-1564
TTTAATCCCTATCCATTCAGCAAGGCTAATTAATAATGGGACACCAACACCTAACGTAGCAAAAATAATATGAAAACCTAACGTTAGACTTGTTAATAGGCGACTTAGAGTCGCTGAATCTAGTTCCAAATTGTTCATCCCCTTTGTACCAATTTCTTATCATCTGTTACTCAACTTCCCTTATCATTCACAATAGAAACGATTGTACCTCTGAATTACACTTTTATTATGGCTCATTCGCGAGATTGTGACAAGTATCACAAACTGTATAATTCCGAAACTTTTTTTCTTGTTAATATTCTGTTCACATTTAGATTAACTTCTGTATTTTTTTCGTTTTACCTCCATTGAAATGTCTGATTCATATTAATGGACAAAAAAAGAAGCCTACTTGGCTTCTTTCTATACAGCGTCCATCATATTGAATTGTGATTTAACAAGCTCATAATACGTTCCACCTTTTCGCATAAGCTCAGTATGATTTCCTTGTTCTAATATGCGTCCGTGGTCGAGAACAATAATATTATCTGCCTCACGAATCGTTGAAAGCCTGTGAGCGATCATGATTGCCGTCCTGCCTTCCAAAACAACATTTAGTGCCTTCTGTATTTTCAGCTCTGTCTCTGTATCTATACTTGCAGTTGCCTCATCTAAAATCAATATTCGAGGGTCCGCAAGAAGTGCTCTCGCAAACGATAATAGTTGTCTTTCACCTACTGATAGGACGTTACCTCTTTCTTCTACCTCTGTTTCATAGCCATCACTCAAGCGCTGAATAAAAGGATCAGCTCCTACTGCTTTAGCTGCTTCCTTCACTTCTTCATCGCTAGCGTCCGGACGTCCAAATCGAATGTTTTCAATAATTGTACCTGAAAAAATGAACGTATCTTGCAAAACGACGCTGACTTTCTCACGTAAGCTATCGAGTTTAACGTCTTTAAGGTCCGTTCCATCAATCCGAACTGTTCCACTTGTAGGATCATAGAAACGGCTTATCAGATTAGCGATTGTTGACTTCCCTGATCCAGTATGACCCACAAGCGCAACGGTGTCACCAGCTTTCATTGTTAAGCTCATTTCATGCAGAGCTTTGCGGCTTTCATCATATGAGAATTCAACATTTTCAAATGTGATTTCGCCTTTCATTTCCTTAAGCTCTTTCGCATTTTCCTTTTCTGGTACATTCGGCTGTTCATCAAGAAATTCGAAGATTCTCTCAGACGAAGCCATCGCAACGAGAAGCTGATTATACACTTGACCAAGTCGAGAGATTGGTTCCCAGAACATCCCTAAGTAGAAAGCAAATGTAACAAATACTCCGTAGTCCATCCCATTTTGAATAAGATAAACCCCGAACCAAATTAATATTGCTGTACCAATGGCATTGGACATTTCAACAAAAGGTCTGAAAATCGCACTCTTTTGAGTCGCGTCTTTCCAACTAGCATAGTTTTCATGATTAACGCCCTGAAAAAATTCCATATTTCCTTTTTCCTGCGTATACGATTGAGTCACTCGAATTCCTTGAATACTTTCATTCAAATGGGAATTCAGCTTGGCTTGCTTAATACGAACTTGTTGCCAGGAACGACGAATACGTTTTCGCAAGCTCGTAGAAATGAGAAACATGAGCGGTAAAATAATCATAATAGCTAGTGTTAACTGAGGACTTAAGACAAACATGATGACAATGATTCCTAACAATAGAACAATATCCATGAGGAGATTAATAACCCCATTCGTAAATAACTCCTGCATGGAGTTCACATCATTAATTACCCTGACAAGAATAGAACCTGCCGATCGTTTATCAAAAAATCCATGCGACAAGCGCTGAATATGTTTAAACAACCCTTGTCTAATGTCGTAAATAATGTATTGTCCAAGCTCATTCGTCCATTTTATTCGATATGAGTTGGCAATCCAAGAAATCAAATACAATCCAGCTATGCCAATAATTAATTGAATAAGCAATGTTTGATCACGATTTTTGATCGCATGGTCAAATAGTAATACCCCAATAAAAATCGGTACGATCAATCTAACAGCCGTTGCTAATAACATTGAAATGATTGCTTTTGGCAACAAACTCTTCTTGTAAGGCTCCATGTATTCAAGCAAGCGCGACATTTGTTTCCAATTGAATTGTTTTTCAATTGCCGTATCTTGAGAGTAATGGAACCTTTCTCTACGATTTTGTTTCAATCCTTCACCCCATTTCAACCAGTTTGTCTGGCCATGATCTCTTTACGATCTTGATATTGTATATCATAAATATTTCGGTAGTAGCCGTTTTGATCAATGAGCTCTTGATGTTTTCCTCGTTCTACAACCTCACCTTCATTTAACACGATTATTTCATCTGCATGTTTCAAAGAAGAAATTCTATGTGCAATAATGAACGTTGTTCTTCCTTTCATAACCTCTTCAAATGCTTTTTGGATTTTCACTTCCGTTTGCATATCAACTGCGCTTGTAGCATCGTCAAGGATGAGAATACTAGGATCTGTTAGAATGGCACGAGCAATAGCAATACGCTGCTTTTGGCCACCAGATAGCCCCATTCCACGTTCGCCTAGTACCGTATCATATCCCTCTTTCATTTCCATGATGAAATCATGCGCCTGCGCTCTTTTTGCCGCATCCTGTATGGCTTCAAAAGAGATATCGGGATCACCATAAGCAATATTATCTCGTATTGTAGACGAGAACAAAAACGTCTCCTGAAGGACCACACCAATATTTTTCCGAAGCGATTTCACTGTATACTCTTTAATATTCCGTCCATCGATTACTACTTCGCCTTCGTTAGGTTCATAAAATCTTGCAATCAATTGGGTAATCGTTGTTTTACCTGCTCCCGTAGCCCCAAGTAAGCCAATCGTTGTGCCTTTTGGAGCATTAAACGAAATATTCTTAAGTGCTTCGTCATCATCAGAAGCATATTTGTGTGTGACATTCTCAAATGACACGTTCCCTTCAAGACGTTCAACATCCAACGCACCATCTCGATCATAAATATCTTCAGGCTCATCTAGAATCTCAAGTAAACGTTCTCCTGATGCTTTGGATTGAGAAAACGTATTGATGACGAATCCAAGGTTCATGATTGGCCAGATAATATACCAAACAAGACTAAAGAAAGCCACTAACTCACCAGGTTTAAGCTGGTTTTGAAACACAAGATATCCCCCATACGAAAGCAAGAAAACAACGCATAAATTCCCGATAAACTCCATGAGCGGGAAAAATTTAGCCCAAATGTATGATGTTGTTAAGTAGTTATCACGATAGTCCGTATTACTGTCAACAAACTTATTGATTTCAAAATCTTCTCTTGATAATGACTTTACCGTATTAATGCCACTAATATTCTCTTGTACTTTCGTATTCAACCGCGCCATTGATTTACGAATTCCTCTAAACGCTGGGTGAACTCTCTTATCGAATCGATAAACCACAATCGCGAGAAATGGGAGCATTCCAAGCGTAACTAACGCAAGCGGAATAGAGTATCCAAACATCACGATTAAACTAAAGCTTACGATAAGAACAAAGTTGATCACTTGTGCGAATCCAAATGATAAGAAAAACCGGAACCCTTCTACGTCAGCCGTTAAGCGTGACATTAAATCCCCTGTTTTCGCGTTATCATAATAACGAAAAGGTAAATATTGAAGTTTTTTGTAAAGCTCCTCTCGAAGTCGATACACTGCTGTTACTCCAAACAAGTCCCCTAGATATTGTTGGAAAAACGTAGCAGTCCCTTTTACGATCATGATTCCTATGAAACCAAATGCAAGATATGGTACCCATTTGTATTCTTGCTTTAGAATGACATCATCAATTGTAAATTGAAGAAGCATAGGATAAAGGACTGTGATACCCGTGACAAAAATAAGGGAAAATACGGACCATAGAAAAAGCTTTTTGTATGGCCAATAAAAATCTTTCAATCTTTTAAACGTTTCCATTCCAACACCACCTTCAGCCAGTAAATAGTCATTAAAAAAATAGTGACAATATACATAATATATCGGAATTCGAAATAAATAACCACCTATTAGGCCTAAAATTCGGAATTATTTAAACAGGGAGATTCCTACTTAGATCGAGAAGATATTTGCAATCATTCAGCTGAACGGTTCCTGCAGCAATTTTTTTCAAGCAGACAACTTAAATTCGTAGGGAACATTCGAGTGATTAGCTATTATAAGTCATACAAAAACCCCAGAGATCAATGCTCTCTGGGGTAGGTTGTTTTCTATCTTATTTAAGTGTTTCTTGACCTGGCTTCCAGTTAGCCGGGCAAAGTCCACCAGTTTGTAGTGCTTGAAGTACACGTAGTGTTTCGTCTACGTCACGGCCAATGTTGTTGTGGTTAACAACAGAGTATTGAAGTTCGCCTTCAGGATTGATGATGAATAGGCCGCGAAGTGCAACACCTTCATCTTCAATAAATACGCCGTATTCTTTAGAAACTTTATGGTTTGTATCTGCAGCAAGTGCATAGTTAAGATCACCAAGACCATTGTCGTTGCGGTCTGTGTTAATCCATGCAAGGTGTGTATGGATTGTATCAGTAGATACTCCGATTACTTCTGCATCAAGATCGTCGAATTCTTCGAAACGATCGCTTAGTGCTGTAATTTCAGTTGGGCATACGAATGTGAAGTCCATTGGATAAAAGAAAAGGACTGTCCATTTATCGTTCTTCATATTTTCTTCAAGGCTTACTTTGCCAAATTCTTTGTTTGTCATAACTGCTTCCATTTCGAAGCGAGGTGCTTGTTTTCCTACCATGCGTTCTACCATGTGTAAATCCCTCCTAGAAAATATCCTGCGGCTTTCGCCCACAAATGACATTATAGTACACGAGTTATTTTTAGTCAATGTTAAATAATAATTAATTTAATGTGGGTTAATGACCTTCCTCCACTATCGTACCCACGTTTACCCCTCACTAAACAGGGTAACTTTAGTATAGCGAAAATCATTTCATTCGTCTCGTCTTAACACTTCACTTGAATTATCATGACAATTTTCGCTATAATTTGACCGAGTGCTAATCCTACATAATGTAGTGAGAATTAAAGGAGGAAGTCTATTGAACTTTGTTGACAACATTAATTGGGAAGGTTTCTTAATGGATACTGGCTTAATTATCCTGAAGTTAATTGCTATCCTAATCATTTATGCAATTGTAAAAGCGATCGGAAATCGTTTCATCGAAAGAACCTTTACTCAAGTATCAGAAAAGCAGAACATGAGTCCAGGGAGAGCAAATACTTTAAAAAATTTATCAAAAAGTATTTATACGTATATTCTACTCTTCATGGTTGTTGCGATCATCTTTGAAACCTTTGGCTTTGATATTAAAGCGCTAATCGCTGGTGCAGGTATTATTGGCCTCGCTGTCGGCTTTGGAGCCCAAGGTCTCGTAAGTGATGTGGTGACAGGCTTCTTTATCCTACTAGAGAAACAAATGGACGTTGGCGATTACGTAACTGCTGGCGGCTTTGGAGGAATCGTAGAAGAAGTCGGGCTTCGCACAACCCACATTCGGTCGTTTGATGGGACATTGAACTATGTACCAAACCGCGAAATTAGCTCATTAAGCAACCATTCACGTGGTAATATGCGCGCTCTTGTTGATATTGGTATTTCTTATGATGACAATATTGACGAAGCGATCCGTGTGATTCAGAAAGTGTGTGACAACGTTGCGGCTACAAACGAAGCTGTCGTAGAAGGACCAGATGTTCTAGGTGTTCAAGGTCTTGGTTCTTCAGATGTTGTTCTTCGTGTTCTATGCCGCACTCAGAACATGGAACAATGGGGCGTTGAGCGTCAGCTACGGAAAGAAATTAAAGAAGCTCTTGATGCGAATGGCATTGAAATCCCATTCCCTCATCAAGTATTCATTGAAAAGAAAGAACAATAAGCGTTTGCCCCTTCCTTTCATTAGGTAAAGATATCACAGATCTTTCAAAGGAGTGTGATCATATTGCCTTACAATTCTAAAAGCGAGTTGCCAGATCAAGTGAAAGACAACTTGCCTTCGCACGCACAGGATATCTTTAAAGAAGCGTTCAACTCCGCATCTGATCAATATGATTCTGAGAAAACAGCTTTTAAAGTAGCATGGAGTGCTGTGGAGGAAAAATACGAAAAGAATGATAATGGAAATTGGGTCAAAAAGAATAACAATAGCTAAAGAAAATGAACCTCTACCTAGGTAGAGGTTCATTTTTTCATTGATAACGACTGTCCACCTGCTGACATACTTGATCAGCTGTCATGCCATCTGCGTTAATAACTGCCCCGTTCGTGCTTGCATTTTGCATGCCCATCACATTTTGATCTTGACCAGACACAACACAACAGTCACAACCATTTGCATCACTTTCTTGTTTAAAGGATACAACCTCATACCCTTTCGCTTGCAAAGCTTGAGCTACATCAGATAGCGTATCTTCTACAGCAATTCGTTTCATTTCCCTCGCTCCTTATGAATATGTAATTTCTAACTCTATTATTTTGACCAACGTTTTATGAATTATACGTATAGCATTCATCAGAGAAAAACTCAGTTATTATGTCAATCTAAAAAACAATAACCCCCAGGCATTAGCCTGGGGGTTATCAGTTTCTTAGTTTGCAACCTTATTTAAATAAGAAGTTAACGCAAGATACGCCGTTTCAATCGCAGACTCATCAGGTTTGAGTGTAGATGTATGCAGACCGGCTGGAGAATTCACTCCTAGCCAGAACATAAATCCAGGAATCTCCTTTAGAAAATACCCAAAATCCTCACCAGTCATCGCTTCTCGACATTCCACTACGTTGACATCTTGAAGCTTTCTCGTTTCTTCCATAAAAGATTGTACCAGCTCGGCATTGTTCGTCACCTGGTAATAATTAGAGCCATAATCAATAGAAGCAACACATTCAAATGATGCCTCGATGCCTTTTACGATAGCTTCAATACGGTGCTTGACTTGGGACATAGAATCAGCAGATAGAGTACGGATTGTACCTTCTAACCTTGCCTTTTCTGCAATGATGTTTTGCTTCGTGCCTCCGTCAATTTTCCCTACTGTTACCACAGCTGAGTCAAGAGGATCTACATTTCTCGCTACAATAGATTGGAACTGAGTAACGAGATGGCTAGCGGCAACAACCATATCACGTGTATGGTGTGGATACGCTGCATGACCCCCCTTTCCTTCTAAATCAATGAATAACTCAGAAGTATTGGCAAAGAGCAATCCTGGGCGTGTGGCAATCGTGCCTACAGGGTACTCAGGTGCAATATGCAACGCAATCATTTGATCCGGCTTCCATGCTTTAAACTCATCACTTTCAAGCATTGGCAAAGCTCCGCCAGGACCTTCTTCTGCAGGTTGGAAGACAAACAGCAAATTGTCTTTTACGGAATGAGTTGAATAGTACTCAAGAACGGAAAGAGCAATCGTCATATGAAGATCATGTCCACAAGCATGCATGAACCCTTCATGCTCAGACTGAAAATCATACCCGGTCTCTTCTTTGATTGGTAACCCATCGATATCTGTCCGATATCCGATCGTTTTTGAAGGACTTTCTCCATTTACAAATACAAGGATACCCGTTCTCCAGGTTTTCACCTGGAGACGGTCCTGTGGGAGTTTTTCTATAAACTGAAGAAGATAACGATGCGTTTTCACTTCCTGAAAGCCAATTTCAGGAATGCGATGCAGGTCTCTTCGTACGGTTTTGATGTCCATTAAAATTAATCGTTTTGAAGCTGACGAAGCTCTTTTTTGATTTCTGTTTTCGAGCGAGTTTGGTCATCAATTTTCTTAAGAACGCGTGCCGGAGTTCCTGCAACTAGTGTGTACTCAGGAACATCTTCAGTCACAATAGCACCAGCGGCTACAACAGATCCTTTTCCTACTTTAACGCCTTCTAGAACGACTGCGTTCGCACCAATCACAACGTCGTCTTCGATGACAACCGGGCTAGCAGAAGGTGGCTCAATAACGCCTGCAAGAACAGAACCTGCCCCAATATGACAGTTCTTACCGACAGTTGCACGTCCACCAAGAACTACGTTCATGTCGATCATAGTTCCTTCACCTACAACAGATCCGATATTGATCATCGCACCCATCATAATAACAGCATTATTGCCAATTTCAACTTGATCACGAATAACAGCACCTGGCTCGATTCGCGCTTGAATTCCTTTAAGATCAAGCATTGGAATAGCTGAATTACGACGATCATTTTCTACTACATAATCTTCAATATTGGAAGCTTCAGACTCAAGTGCTTTCTTAATGTCTTTCCACTCACCAAAAAGAACACCAGTGTTCCCTGTAATGAATGACTTCGTGTTGCTACCAAAGTCGATTCCCTCAAGGTTCCCCTTAATATGTACTTTCACAGGAGTAGATTTCTCACTGTTTTGAATAAAGCTAATAATTTCGTTTGCATCCATCATTTTCATGGTGTATTTCCTCCTTTGTTCATCATGCTTATACAAGCACAGCATGTTACTCATTTTATCGTACATGATCGATCACGTGAAGTCTAATCTTACAGGCTATTCACTTAATAATTCTACAAACTTCTGAACCTGCTTCAATTGCATCGCGGTATCATTTGTTAATAACCAGGTATCACGCTTTAATGGCAATCCTTCACCATCTTTAAGTGGAATCCGAAAATATTCTTTATCATTCTCTGTAATGCTGATGGAAGGTAAGATAGCGTAGCCAATCCCATTTAACGCCATTTGTTTACACGTTTCGATTTGATCAACGACAATTGTTTTCTTTGGAGGCGCAAATGATTGGGTTTGCCACCACTCCTGTATTTCTTGAAAATAAGTAGAGTCACTTTTAAATTGAATAAATGGTTTTTCTGTTTCTCGCAATTCTTCCATTGATTTAATGGACGTATCGACCAAATAGAGCTCATCTGAAATCAAATACTGACTTCTCCCTCTCCAATCGGGCTTTCCTCGAATAATTCCAATATGAATATCATCTTCGTACAAGTACCGTAATATGTCACTACTCCATCCTGTAACTAGCGATATTTTGACACTGGGATAGTGCTCAACAAATTTCTTTAGCACCGCTGGAAGCCAGTACTGTCCGATGATAGATGCTACCGCTAGTTTCAGCGTTCCATGCACTTCCGAGCTTAGCGCTGTCAATGCTTCAAATACTTTTTCTTCTCTCCGAATCGTATCATTAGCAAAAGCGATAATCCGTTCACCCGCGGGCGTAATCGTTAATCCTTTTTGCGAACGAAGAAAAATCGGTATCCCCCATGCCTTTTCAATCGATTGAAGGCGTTGACTTAACGCCGGCTGAGATACGTAAAGTCGCTCAGCCGCTCTTCGCATATTCGCTTCCTCCGCTAAGATCGAAAGAACCTGATATTCTGAGCTCATTAAAAGGCCCCCTTTCTTATAAATCTCCATTTACTCATAAGTAAATCTTATTGTAATTCATCATTATAATCTAATTTCATTATGGATTAAAGAAGACTATACTATGACATGAGATATTTTCGATGGAGATGATCATATGGAATGGCTTTTCTTATTTGGCATTGGTCTTATTGCCACGTTTGTTGGAACCTTGTCTGGCAGCGGAGGACTTATTAACTTTCCCTCGATGATGTTACTCGGTCTTCCCATTCATTCAATTATTTCAGCAAATAAGTTTTCAAATATGCTTAGTTCATTTTCTAGCTTTTTCGTTTTATTAAAGAGGAAGGAACTCTCCATGAAAGAAGCACTGAAAACAGGACCTATCGCTTTAACTGGTGGGGTCCTCGGTGGATTGTTTGCCTCGTCACTATCCCAACAGGCGCTGCAACTATTCGCCGGAGGAATGCTTCTTGTTGCCTTAACTTTATCATTTATGAAAAAGAAGGAATCAATTCATTTATCACATAACGTTCCTACCAAAGCACTCCCGTTCGTTGGTCTAATAGGATGGTATGATGGTACGTTCGGCCCTGGACAGGCGACTCTTCAAATGCACTTATTTCGTCACAGCGGCATCTCCTACCTTGCTTCGATAGGTCTAACACGATTTAATACCTTCTTAAGTTGTACAGGGGCTGTCATGGTCTATTCACTTAGTGGTCACCTTAACATGGCGATCGCGGTCCCACTTGCGGCTGGCTCTATCACTGGAGCACAAATTTCTGTTCGAATGGCCAATAAACTTTCTCTTGTGCAAATAAACTGGTTGCTTCGCTCCATGACCATTTTGTTGATTCTACAAGTATGCTACAGCTTATTTAATACACAATTTTAGGAGTGATTAACATGGTTATCGATTATATTCGTCTCCACCACCTTCAAATTTGTATACCAAACGACCAGGAGGAACTTGCGAGGAATTTCTATATAGGGATACTTGGCTTTGAAGAAATCGAAAAACCAGCTGTTTTAAGAAAAAACGGAGGCTTCTGGTTAAGAGCAGCAGACATTGAATTACATGTTGGGACCGAAAGTACTATTGTGCCAGGGAAAAGACATCCTGCCTTTGAAATTCATAATCTGCTAGAAGCAAAGGCACATTTAGAAAAACACCACATCCCAATACAAAAAGACAAACCAATCGAAGGATATCAGCGTTTTAGCTTTTATGATCCCTTTCAAAACCAAATTGAATTCATTTCACGTATAGGAAAACCCGGCTTATGAGCGAGCCGGGTTTTGTTTCTTATCAGGCTTTGGAATAAAGAGTACTAGCAGAAAGCTTAAGAGTGCCATGACTGCAACTCCTCCATACACCCATTTTAAAGAGGTTGTGAGTCCGTTCTGCAACAAATCAAGCACAGCTGGATCAAGGCTGTTACGCTTAGTTTCATCAAGTAATTGATTGGCTGTATTAAGGTTCACATCTTCTCCCGAAGAGCGGTTCGTTAAATATTGTTGAAGGCGGCTGTTTAAAATACCGCCAAGTAGCGCAGCACCGACTGCACTTCCAAGCGTTCGCATGAACATATTTGAAGCTGTCGCAATTCCTCGCTGTTTCCAAGAAACTGAGCTTTGGATGGCTACAATAAATGTTGTAGACGTTAACCCCATGCCAACACCGATAAGAAATGAACCAAAACCTGCAAAGATTGGTCCTAATGCTGGCGTCATCAACAGATAGATCACCGAACCGCTAATAAGTGAAATTCCTCCAACGACTGATGTAATCCTAAATCCGATTTTTATAACGAGTTTCCCTGCTATAGTAGACGCAATTGGCCATCCTATCGACATCGTTGTAAGCGTAAATCCTGCTACAATAGGAGATTTCTCCATTACTCCCTGAACAAATGTCGGAAGAAAGCTAGAAACACCAATCAAGATCATGCCCGTCGTAAACGTTACTGAATTCGATATGGCGATAACCGGATCTCGCCATATACCAAGAGGCATTAGCGGCTCTTTCGCTTTAAGTTCGACTCTAAAAAAGATCGCCATAGCTACGAATGATGTACTTAGAAGGGCGAGGATAGGTAAGGAAGTCCACTTCCAGTGAACGCCTCCTTCAATCAAGACGACCATCAATGCACTGATCGATACAAGCAAAAGGATGGCACCAGAGTAATCAATCGATTTCCGTTCTTTATCAATCGATTCATGAAGCAAGAGAACAACGCCAACTAACGATAGAACTCCGAGAGGAATGTTCATCCAGAAAACCCATGACCAATCAATGTACTGAACAAAAATACCGCCTAGAGCCGGGCCTGCGATAGCCGATATTCCCCACACGCTAGCAAGATACCCTTGAATCTTTGCCCGCTCCTCCATCGAATACATATCACCCACAATTGTAAGTGCTATTGGTTGTACGGCCCCTGCTCCAATTCCTTGAATAAGCCTGAAAAGGATAAGCGCTTCCATCGACTCCGCAAATCCACATAATAAAGATCCTATTAAAAAAATGACAATACCGATCGAATAGATCGGTTTCCTACCAAAGAGATCTGAAAGTTTACCAAAGATAAGGACCGTAATTGCAGACATTAATAAATAGGCTGAGAAAACCCAGCTAAACGTCGAGAATCCACCAAGATCGCTCACAATACCAGGCATCGCTGTTGAAACGATTGTTCCTTCGATCGCTGCCATGAACATTCCAATAATAATGGCTCCAAGTACGAATGGTCGATTGGTTTCCTTGTTTTGGATACTTGATGTGATTTGATTTGTTAGCGATTTCATTTTATTCATCCCCATATGTAAAAAACCCGGTAATAGTACCGGGATAAATGCTTAAGACTGTCTAACTGATGACTCATGCAAATAACGATTAACAAACTTAAGTAGCGCTCTTCTTGTTAGAATGCCTTTAAAGATATTCTCATCATCGACTACACAAAGGAAAGGATGATCAATTGCTAGCTTTAACCCTTTGAAAAAACCGTCCTTTTCATTAATACAAGGTATTTCTGTATTCATAACTTCTTCAACAACTAATTCACTTAATTTCTCAAATTCAATTCGTTCGATGCCTAGAATTGAATCAAGGATGAGCGGCTGACTAATTAATCCCTTTAGACGGTATTCAGTATCTAATACCGGGATAGACGAATAGCCTGATTTAATCAAAATAAGCATCGCGTGCTCCAAAGGATTCGTCAGCTGAACATGTGCTACTTTTTCTGCTGAAATCACAAGATCTTGAATTCCTGTTTCATACAAATTAGGTAATTCCATATGTTTTGCCATTTAAAACGTCCCCTCAAGCATGATTCGCCCTGTAATTTTTCTCTAATGAAGGTCTGTTATTATAGTAACATGAATGGGGATTGTCCGTTAACTATTGATTAATGTTCATAAATCATTTTACGAGTCATACCTCCATCAACGACTAAATTCTCACCTGTGACAAAATCATTTTCTTCATTCGTTAGGAAGAGACAGGCACGTCCAATATCTGATGGCTTTCCAACTCTTTTGGATAGATGCTGCTCATGATCCACGTCACGTAAGGCATCATAGTCTTCTACTTCAATCCAACCCGGGCTAATTGAATTGACAGTAATATGATCATCTGCAAGGGACACAGCTAGCGCATGAGAAAGCGCTACGATTCCTCCCTTAGTAGCAGCATATGCTTCACTGTTCGGTTCTGACATCGTCGCTCTCGTTGATGCAATGTTAACGATTGAGCCACCGTTATTTCTTCTCATAAGATGAGCAGCGGCACGAGACCCAAGGAATACGCTTCGTAAATTGGTGTTGATGACGTTATCCCACTCTTCTACACCTAGTTCATCCATATGTTTAAATGCTGTTAGGCCAGCATTATTGATTAAGATATCTAGTTGCCCATACTTCTCTTCAACTTTATAAAAAAGCTGTTTAATGGATTCTGGTTTACTTACATCTGTTAAGATAACGTCACCATAACCTCCATGCATTAATTCTGCTGTTTCTTTGCAACCTTCTTCATTCACATCGGCAAGAACAACGCGATAGCCTTTATCGGCATAAGCAATCGCAACTCCCCTACCGATTCCATGTCCAGCACCTGTTACTACAACGACTTTTTGCATCAAATAACCTCCTAAAACCAGTTTTTACGTTTGAAATAAACGAGCATTAAACCAGTTATGATAATCATGACAATCCATACGGCTGGATAACTCCATTCCCAGCTTAGCTCCGACATGTTTGTGAAATTCATGCCATAAATTCCTGCTATGAATGTTAACGGAATAAAGATTGTTGAAACAATCGTTAGTACTTTCATAATCTCGTTCATTTTCATACTTAAGCTGGAATAGTACACATCCAGTAAACCGTAAAGTTGGCCTCGAGAAGTCTCCACCATATCATTTGCTTGGACAATATGATCGTGAATATCCTGCAAATAAAAGGAAATGTCCTCTTTTATATAAGGGACTTTCCGATTAATTAATTTGTTCACGACTTCTCTAACTGGCCAAACCGTTTTCTTAAGCTGCAGAATTGTATTCTTATATTGATTAATATCTTGTAATGAATGATTATCAGGATCTTCCATAATCATTCCTTCTAACTCAGCTATACGATCATCCATTTCATCCATAATGATCAAGTATTGATCAAAGATTACATCAAGTAGGGAATAGTAAAGAAAATCCGCCCCACTCTTTCGAATTCTCCCTTTGCTTTCCTGAAGTTGTAAACGAACTGGATCAAATAAGTCACCGCGCTTTTCCTGAAAAGTGACGACTGTGTTCTCCATTAATATAAAACTCACCTGTTCGATGTCAAGATCAGTACTTTCAGGTGATAAATCAAGCATCTTTACAATCGAAAGTAAGTGATCTTCAAAAAAGTCTATTTTCGGTCGATGATCCGTATTTAAAATATCCTCTGTCGTTAAAGGATGAAGTCCTAATTTTTTACTAATCTGATCTACCAACTGAACATTATGTACTCCATTTACATTAATCCAAGCTACTTGATCAGAGTCAATCAATGTCTTTATTTTATCTATCGAAACATCTTCAAACTCTTCCATTCCATGAGAGTCAAATGCGATAGCTGAAACAGTGACTTCCTCCGTTTGCTCATCTCCTATATAAACAAGCGAGCCTGGGGGCATTCCTTTTTTTTGAGTTCGATTTCTTCTAAGTTTTGTACGAATCCCCATTTGATTCCACCTCAATTCTCTTCTAAAATACCCTAAATTAATGTATTGAAAACACGAAAATCTTTTCAATTTTCCTGTTAAGACGCATGTCCAACAATAATTCAGCATAAAAAAAAGCCCATTAAAAAGGGCTAAAGCACATCTTCTTTACGAATGATCTCTTCATACTTTTTCCAGAACATTTCAAGATCAGACTTAGAAGAATCTGTCTTAATAGCATTCCACACAACTATCATAAATAAAGCAAGTCCAAGAAATAAAGCGGCTAATGATAATAGTACAGCTACCATCAAATCCCCCCTAAACGGTTCTTTCCATTTTATGATGGTAAATGCACTAAAATGTTAGAATAAACAGATAATACTTGATTCTTTTTTCTAACTAGGTTATGTTACGAAAAACATCTTTTTCATCAAACAAGCACTTATTATCAAAAAGCAGAGTATAAGGAGGAGCATTATCATGGATCACTCTCGAAAAGATATTAAACAAATTGAAGAAAAGGCTAAAGAAGATCAACGCCGTGCCGAGAAAGCCAAAAAAGTTGTGAAAGAAGCACAAAAAAGCGCCAATCCACAAAGAGAACACAACGAATTCTCATCGAAACAATAACAAAAGGACGCCTTCTAATTGGAAGGCGTCCTTTTGTTATTGTTCTGTATTCAATTCAATCAGATTGCCATCAGGATCAGAAACAAAAATTTGGGCAAAACCACTTTTACTCGTTGGATTCTCATAAACCTCTATCTTTTTTTCACGCAGCCATTTCAACGTATTATCATAACTAGTAACACGAAAAGCGAAATGCCCTTCCCTGGATGATAATGAGGTTGAACCGCGAAGCGTATTAGCATCAGGATACACAATTAAATGAAGCTGTTGTTGACCGATTTGAAACCAGGCGCCTGGAAAATCAAAATTGGGGCGCTTCATTTCTTTCAAGCATAATATATCTTTATAAAACTTTTTTGCCCGTTCAAGGTCTGTTACCGCCAAACTAACATGATGAATTTGCTGCACTTCAATCAATTTTGTCCCTCCCGCTCTTTACTTCTTGATTCTCTTGATTACTACCTAACTTTTGACTTGAAGGTAAACTAATTCGAAAAACAGTTCCTTTGCCCTCTTGGCTAGTAACATCAATGCAACCACCGTGTTCCTTAATCACTTTATAGCTTACCATTAATCCTAGACCAGTTCCTTTTTCAGAAGTTTGGTAGTAAGGTTCACCCAGTCGATTAATCAGATGCTTGGGTATTCCCTCGCCTTGATCTTCTACTTCCACAATCACTTCTTTTTCTCTATTTTCCAAAAGACTGATTCTAAGTTGACCGCCATGCGGCATGGCTTCAATACCATTATTCATAATGTTCATAATGACCTGCTTAATGTGTGAACTGATACAAACGCACTGAATATCCGTATGACTATAAACTTCAATTATATCAATACTACACTCAGCAGCCTTTTTCGATAGGCGCTCAATTAAATCTCTCATTAGATGATTCATGTGAACCGTTTCGTACGAGACAAACTCTCTTTTTGATAGAAGAAGAAATTCATTTATCGTCTCCTCTAGCTGTTCCATTTCACCCCCAACTACTTTAAGAAGTTCTTGATTAACCGCTTCATTTCCATCCAGCATTTGAAGAAAACCTTTCACTGTTGATAACGGGTTTCTAATTTCATGGGCTACCCCTGCCGCAAGATCACCAAGAACGTGGCTTGTTTCCGTCTTACGTAGATGTTCTTCCGCATTCTTAATCTGTGTCACATCTCGAATAATGACAAGATGATGCTCAGGATAGATGTGGTAGCTTAGTGTAAAACTAAATGTTTGAACGACACCTGTTTGATCGTTCATTCTTTTTCCTTCGCCGCTTCTCCCTAATTCAGCAGGATGGTCCCAAGTAATATCACATTCTTTTTCTAATGAAGAATAATGCTTATCAACGACCTCGTTCTCTTGTAATTGAAATAGTTCACAAAATGCCCCATTAACTTTTACAATGATTCCTTTTTCATTTAGGATAGCCATACCATCTAGAGCTCTTTCGAACAATTGACGAAACCGCTCTTCACTTCGCTTTAGTTCTGAGAACATTTGTTTTCTCTCTGTAATATCACGGTATATGGTTAAGTACAAATCTCCATATCCGCTTTTCTTCGTTGTAAACTCAAGCTGTTTCTTTTCTCCACCGAGCATTGTGAATTGAAGATCGCCTCGAATTTCACCTTGTTCTTCTAACATTATTTGAAACGATTTTCCCGCCTTAATATCAACGCCTTCAAGAAAATCAAACAAATTATACGTTTTCAAATCATTTAAGCTTACCTTAAAGATCTGACAAGCAGCAGGATTCGCGTCTACGATCATCCGATCTTTGTCCCAAATTAAAATACCATCTAGCGCATTTTCAAAGATGTTCGTGAATTTATCTTTGCTTTCCATTAACTGGTCAAACAATACCTGTTCTTCGGTAACATCGCGAATTATTGATAAATTATAATCTCGATAGGCTTTATACGTTATCGATAATTCAACGGATTTCCGTTTGCCATTCTCAAGGAGAACAGGAAGCTTCTCCACTACATATCCCTTGTCAATCAAATTCTTTCTCATTTTTTCCAATGTTTCAAGCCCCTGAGGTGCAACATGATGTCCAAGCTTCATAGATTGAATCGATTCCATATCAATTTCAAAAATATCACAGCATGCCTGGTTGATTTCAATCAAGTTTCCCTCTTGATCTGAAAGCGTCATGCCATCTCTAGAATGATTAAAAATATGATCAAGCTTTCGACTTTTTTCAATCAATTCGAGCTGAAGATCATTTTTTTCCAGTTCAGAGCCGTCTTCAAGCATGGAAAATGTTTGCTGATTTGGTTTTTTATATTCCATACGCGGTCTCCCTTTATGTGTAATAGTCTCATTATACCATCTCGGGGCGTTGAACATAGTATTTAACTCCTAGAGTCATCATTTTACTGTATGATTTAATATCCTTTTCCTTTATCGAATACAACTGAGCCATTTACATATCTTCAGATGAATAAACATGAATGACTACTGACCCTTCGATCGCTTTTGCTCTTATTAGAATCGGCTGATTAAAATCATTTCGAAAGGAAAAATCTGGTCCGTACCAGCTAACCGTAGCATCTCTACCAGGCTTCACATATGGAACACTTCTACTATGGGAATAGCGTTCTAAAATATGGACACCAGCCTGATCTACTGCATTAAAAAGAGTAGATGAGACTTGACAAATCCCACCACCAATTCCTTCAGATAACTCTCCTCTTACAATGACTGGAGCTGGTAAATAGCCTTTCTCTTTTGTTCTTTTCCCAACTGTTCGATTGAAAGAAAACGTTTCTCCTGGGAATATTACAGTATTGTTAATCGCCTCAGCCGCTAACATAATATTCTTCGTTCGCTCCAGATTCCCTTTCCTAAAATAAGTAACAAACCCTCCCACTTGTTTTTTTCTAATGGATGATAAAAGCTCTGCGTTTACTTTTGGGTAAAGAATGGTGAGATCTGGTTGAATCCAAGTTGAACTATTGCGGTATAGACTATGAAGCAAATTCTCTCGAAAAGCGCCTCGATGTAACTTGTATCCATTGACTCCATCGACAATAGCTCCTTGATTATCAATGTAGGCATTTACTGGAGACTTTGAGATAGCTACATCTACCCCATCCATTAATTCCTCCACCCGATCTGCTTCATAAAAGGGATAACCAAGGTCTTTTGAAAACAACTCTTCTTTCTTAATCTGATAAGTTTGTGCTCCTTTGTGGTGAATCGTTATGTGATGGTTTGAAAGCGCTGAAAACGCTATGGCCAAAGATAGAAATAAGTGCACCTTTACCATTCCCCCTTCTGAACTCGATCGTAGTATGCTTCATTTTAGGGATTAATAAAATAGCATACATCAGAATCGCTTGAGCAAAATAACTATGATGACTATACACAAGGGGGGAGCTAATGAAGCGTTTATTTACTTGTTTCATTTTATTATGTACGCTAGTCATTCCTACACGCGCTATAGCTGCCGAACCTTTTGATCACCTTCTCCCTATCGATAGTGAAATCAAACTTCTGCCATGGGAAAAAGCAAATGAGCTCCTCCCTCGGAAATCGATTTTTACAATGATTGATATTGAAAGTGGGACTTCATTTCAAGTTCAACGGAGAGCTGGTAGTAAGCACGCAGATATACAACCGTTAACGAGTAAGGACACAAAGGTTTTAAAAGCGATTTATCAAGAATGGAGTTGGAAACGAAGGGCTGTCATTGTGCTATACGAAGGGAAAATGATTGCTGCTTCCATGAATGGAATGCCTCATGGAGCTGGCGCATTAGATAATGGATTTAACGGACACTTTTGCCTTCACTTCTTAAATAGCACGACTCATCGCACCCCTACACCAGATCCCGCGCATCACTTAATGATTCTAAAAGCAGGAGGACAGTTAGATCGCTATTTAATGAAGCGGACCCCTGAACAGCTCGTTGATGTTCTCATGCTAGCGATCAATAACACAGATGCTTCTTTATTAAGAAGAATTGTTTCTACACCTTTATCTGAGAACGAATTAATCGACCTCTCTCGCTTGTCGTTTACGAAATGGAAAGTGATCAAAACAGATCAAGCTGAACAACAAGTCAAAACCAGAGTCGAAATTTATATAAAAGATGCTGGTGTTATTACAACAACGATTGATTTCGCTGCACGACAAGATCCGATCACAAACAAATGGCAACTCGAAATACCAAAATTACTCGAAATTTCAAAAGACTAACAAGGAGTGACATAAATGGATCGTTTTGAACAAGCTTATGAAGAGTATGTTAAAAATAGTGAGGCATATCATACTCCACCAGAGGCAAATTCCACCCATATTACGGCCGTCCGCAAAAATGAGGATGGAGATTTAATTGCTTTTAAAACAAACACGGGAGAAGAGCTAGATTATGTCCAGGCTTTAGACGCTGCAAAGAATGGTCAACTTTCGGGGGTAGATGTATTTCAAAAGTATGGTAGAGAAATTATTCGAAGTGAGCCTGATGGTACGAAAGAAAATAATTTCGATCATTTACCAGAATTTTAAGGATGTCCGATCTCACTCCTCCGTTTACTTCTTGAACCAATGCAAAAAAAGCGGCACCTCAATGAAGTTGAGGTGCCGCTTGGAATGTATTATGTATGGTGATCCGTATTGGGCTCGAACCAACGACCTCTACCCTGTCAAGGTAGCGGATTGCCCTCCGGAGTGTTCATACGATAAGTCATACGCCGAGTCACGCGCATTTACTACGATAAGTCATTCCGTTCTTATTCCGATTAAGCTAAGTATACGCTATAGCAGCGTTACGTTGCAAGAAGTAATAGCGCTACTCTACGATAGTAACGTCCACTACCCGCGCAAAGTCCAGGCGAAAGTGCTCGTCATTCTCGCAAACAATTCGGAATTGCTTAGCGTAGTCATCCACGTAATGAACGCAGCCGATTACGTCTTTAATCTCGTAGTTAACCCAATATGTAAAGCGCAAGGTTAAGTTCTCCGCCATAGCCTCGCATATAATCCGTTCGAACTCTTCCATTTGCTGCGGATCGACGTCCGGCATTGGTACCCGTTTTTCCTCTTCGCGGAATTGTTTGAGCATTCCGTTGTGCTCCGTCATAAAGAAACCCTGCCATTTAATATTGCCGCGGTCCCGTAAAGTCATGTTAATGCCCCCTTACGGATATTATACACGAACACACGTTCCTTTAAACCACAAAAATAAGAAGCCCCTTTTAAAAGGGCATCTCAGTGCTCACCATATATTTCTTGAGCTCACATGGGCTTTACTCTTTTTTGCTACATTTATACAATTAACACCGCTTAAATATATTCTATAGCGCGCACCCTTCGGTAGAGAAAACTCATAATAACCTTCTAGGGGAATCGAAGAAAGTGCTTGTTCTTCACTTTCTGCTTGAATAACATGTACGAGGCTTTTTCCATCATTGAATTGGAATTCTACACTATATTCATTCATTTGCAACACCTCCTTCTTAATAGATATATTCTACAAAGAATCATTTTTCCCTTTAATTTCCACTTTGTTTTTTTATGTATTCCCGCGCCCATATTCGGACGCGAGCCGTATTTCCTTACTGAATGCGATTTTCCTCGCGGTGCTGAGCGATTCGTGCCCTAACGTCGTCGAGCGAAACTCTGTCACTCTCTTGCGAAACTGTCGTAGTGACCTCGCTTTTGTCGATTAGTAAGCCGTTAGCCTGAAAAAGAAGTTTCGCCATTGCTGCGCTCCCGTTAATCGCGTGTTTAACTACTGCGTCAAACACTTCCGGCAGCTTCGTATGCGTATTCGATACAATCTCCGCCTTTAGCGCCGCTTGAAAGTCCTGCCTCTTGCGCCAGTTTATCAATGTGTTGCGGTGAACACCGATTTCATCCGCGATTTCCTGATAGTTCTTACCTCCGTTATTAGGCTGCGCGAGAAACGAGATAGCCGCCCATTGATCCGCCGTTAATTCGTGTTTTACTCCCATTATAATTTCCCCCTTTTAGAATCTTCTTCTTAATCCTTGAGCAAATTCTCTATGAAAAATTTCATCTTTTTCTATCTCTCTAAAATATTTCCTCGTAGCTTCCGCGAGTTTCCGTCCATCTACTTCGATGACACTGTTCTGCTCCGTGTTCCGCGCAATCTTACCGAGGTATCGAATAGCCTCCGCGTCTGACATAGAACCTCCGTCACTTACTGACGGTTTGGATGCCGGAGTATAGGACGAAAGTAAACGGAACAACTGCGACTGTTGCGCCTCCGTGAGAATCATCTCGTTTTTCAACGCGCGAATGTCTACTTCGTTGTGCAGCTTCGGAAATTCTCGCAAGCCTGGCACTCCGCCCTCATGAAACTTCGGCTTAGCATCGCGAGCAATTCCGCCTTGGTGCTGTTGTGGTCGGTTGCCCCCGTAGAAGTTCGTCGTTACGTTTCGGCTAATTGATTCGATGATGCTTACGCCTTTCGTAACGGACATTCCGAGTTTTTGGTTTAGCGTGTCCGCGTATCCGATGTGATTCGTAACTTCGAAATCTTTGTAGACGTACTCTTCTAGTCCAGCATTTACGTCGCGTACATAATCCATTTTGTTTGTTACGTCGAAGTCTTTAAATATACCGGCTTCAAGATTTGTATTGACCCAATTCACGTAGTCCTCTTTAGAAGTGATGCCAAATTCTTTAAATATCTCGCGCATTAATTTGTCATTAATCATATCCGCGTAAGAATTTTTATCAGTAATATTGAACTCTTTCATGATGTACTCAGCTAATGTAGAATTTATTTTCTCAGCATAGGGTTCCCTATCCTCAACATCGAACTTCTTCTCGATATATTCACCGAGCTTACCGTTAAGCAATTCCGCCTCCGCCGAAGCCGCAGCAGTTTCACCGTAAATATCAACGATTTTATCGCGGACAGCTTGATACGATCCTAATTGCTCGCCCAGGACTCCGAGTTGTTCTTTCTGTTCTTGCGTAAGCCCTCCGGATTCCTCCGCTGCGGTGCGAATCTTATCGATCTGCAGTTGCGTACCGATAATCGCTTCATTTATCGCATTGATTTCGTCACCTTTAGCCGCGGTGATGTCGGTTTGAGTGAGTTCGAGCTGCGCCATTTGCGAATTAATCTCCTTAACCTTCGATAACTTTTTCTCGGTCGCTTTGAGATCCTCGCTATTGGTCTGAATATTTTCGAGTAGTTGCGCCCGTTCATCTAGTAGCGCCTGTTTGCGTTGTTCTACCGCGATAAGGTTCGCTTTAGCCGCTCTCTCACCCGCTGCATTTCCTTCTTCCTTATGCTTCGTAAGAGCCGCCTCTGCTTCCGCTTGTTCTACCGCAATGGCTGATAATTCTTTTTCTAATTCTTGGCGTTTAGCATTATCTGCGTTAATCTCAGCAAGTAATCGTTTCTGCTCGGCTAGGTTATCGTTATAATTCGCCTCTGCCTTCGCCTTTTGATTGTCGAGTTCTAGTCGTAAAGCTGCCCTCTGTTCAACGTTAAGCTTACGCAAAGATTCTGTTTCCTGAGCAAGCGCAGTTCCTTTCTTCGAAATCGCTACTTCCGTCTGAGGCGCCTGTTTAATAACCTCGTCATTGAGACGCAAGTATTCGGACATCTGATCGTTTGAAAGGCCGGATTTCTCTAGTAACGCAGCTTGCTCGTCTTTTAGGCGTTCGATTGCCGCCGGATCGATTGCTTCGTTAAGCTCCGAATTGATGTCGACGAAACGCGCAAGCTCATCCGTCGTTAACTGCATTTTATTGCGAAGACCTTCGAACTTCTCGATCGTCTGCTCCGTGGAATCCGCTTGCTCTTTTAGAGCGTTCGCATTTTCGAGAGAGACTTCGCTATTACGTGCCATTTCGTCTCGAACTCCGACTAATAGACCCGCAGCAACCGATAAGCCAAGAATAAGCCAGCCGGTCGGACCCATTGACGCGTATAGTAATTTAATTGCTCGCGATAGCTTAATCATAGACGTTGCCGCTAGCGCAAATCCGGCGGCAGCTGCGGTAGATTTGAGCCCAGTTGCGATTAATGCCGGGTTGATGTCGCCAAACATGCGGACGAGTTCCGTGCCAGCTTCGACGATTTCTCTAAACGGTCCTAAAAATTCATTCCCAATACTGATGCCCACTTCCTGCATGGCGGATTGAAAACTCTTGAAGGATCCGATTAGTGTATCGTTCTGCACCTTCGCAACTTCTGCTGCTGTACCTGCGGAGTTCTCTAACTCATTCGTATAACTCGCTAATTCGTCTTGTCCTACGTTGAGTAAGGCTATGAACCCCGACATACTCTCAGTGCCAACTAACTGCGCCATTGTAGCCGCCTTTTGCGTTCCGTTCATATCTTTCATTCGGTCGTTAAGGTGGCCAATTAACTCCGGCATTGATTTCATCTCGCCCGCTGAATTTTTAACGTTGATTCCCAATTCGTCCATTAGCTTTGCGGACTTGGCGGCTGGCTTGTTAAGCATTCCGAGTCCCGCTCGTAAACTTGTGCCGGCCTGTGAAGCCTGCACGCCTGCATCGCTCATGCGCCCCACAGCCGCCGCTGTCTCTTCGATCGACCATCCCATCGCATTTGCGACAGGTGAAATATACTTCATCGCCAGCGAGAGCTGGTTAAGATCCGTATTTGCAGTCGTCATTGTCTTAGTTAGCACGTCGACAACGCGTCCCATATCTTCCGCTTCAATGCCGAATCCAGTCATAATATTTGACGCAATATCTGCAGTAGATGCCAAATCTAATTGAGAAGCAGCCGCCAAATCAAGAACGCCTGGCATAGACGCGATAATTTTATTCGCTTTAAAACCCGATTGTGCTAAAAATCCCATTCCTTCTGCCGCTTCCTTCAATTGTTATAGCAAGGCTCTTTATCCTTACTTCTCACCCTTTCGAATGAGTATCGGACTATATCATTACCCTCGTCTTAACGTTAGGGCATTCGGCGCTCGTGGAGATTTCATCTGTACTAGATTACTTTCTCTAGTCTCTACACCTTCTCCGTATCCCTACGGAGCTAGGCTCGGGATTAGCGTAGCGAAAACGC
Source organism: Pseudalkalibacillus sp. NRS-1564 (assembly GCF_050467905.1). NCBI lineage: Bacteria > Bacillati > Bacillota > Bacilli > Caryophanales > Fictibacillaceae > Pseudalkalibacillus > Pseudalkalibacillus sp. NRS-1564. The sequence goes on from NZ_JBITPM010000008.1 coordinate 24,305, forward strand.
CTTAGCCTTCCCCGAATTCACCGAATATTTTAGGTTACGAGTTTCCCCGTAACTGGCCAATACTTGCGTTTAGCCGAGAATGTCGTTGTCGCACCGAGTTCACGGACGGTTTCTTCTAACGCAGCAAATTCCGTTTCTGTAGCGCCCGATACAGCGGCAACCCTTGCTAAACTTTGTTCGAATTGAGCCGCTGTAGCTACCGAGCTTGCCACTGTTGCGGCTACCGCTCCGCCAAGTGCGAGAGCTCCCGTTTCTAGAGCCTTGAGTGAGCGTTGTGAATTTCTTGCGGAGGAATTAAGATCGCCCATCGAGTCGCGCGCGCTGTTGAGGTCGCGTTGGAATGAACTTGTGTTTAAGAGTAATTCCGCTTTAATTTGGCCGACTAACGACATTAGCGCCCACCTCGATCATGAAAACCTTTGAGTAATTCCGCGATATCATCGTCATCCAGGTCGTACTTGTCTAGCGTACTTTGTGCGAATGATAGTCTTTCGATATACTTATCGAAGCCTACTTTCTCGATAAAATCCGCAAGTTCGCCTTTGAAAGCTTTCTCTGCTATGGCATATATAGTACCCACCGCGTACCCGATCTCACTTGATTCCTGGCCGTTAAATTTGCGTACATTCTCCATATATAAAGCCTCCTAATTTGTTTTTTTGCATACAAAAAGGCCCGCATGGAGGCGGACCCGTTAATATTTTTTGTTTACTCCTGATTTAATTTAGATAAAAGCTCATTAATTTGATCTAGTATTTCATCAGGTTTAGATTCCGGTTCTTTTGTTACTTCCGCTTCTTTCACCTCCAACCTCTTCTTTGCAGCCGCGAATACAGTACGACTGTCGTTCGATCCGTCCATCTTTGCTAATAAACGCGCATTATCAACGTCTTCTTGTGAAAATGAAGAGTTAGTTGCGAGTTTTTCTCTCAGTTGTCTCTTAACGATGTGTGGATTAAATTTCTTATTATTATCCATCAATAGTCACCCCCACCGGAACCTCACCATAACTTAGTGCGCGTAAATCACGGTCAGTAATAAAGTATTTTTCTTTTTCGAGTTCACTGCTAAATTTAATTGGTTTTAACTTGTAGTGATAGCTGTCTCCTAACTCTGCCCTAGCAGCGTTTCTCTCACTTTCAAACTCTTTAACTACTCCGTTATAAGCAAAGACCGCTTCACTAAATTCTTTCTTAACCGCAAGTAAACGCTCAAGAACTGGTTCCATCTTTTTTTCCTTGAACTTACTAAAGAAATCGCTGTTGAACGCATCGACAACATCGTCCGAACTAATTTCCTCATTCGCAATTGTCGAGAATAGATACCGTTCCTCAGTGCGTCGCTCGACTAACTTTTCAGCCGCTTCAATCTTCGCAGCGAGCTGGTCTAGTTTCTTATCAACTGGCTTATCGGTTTTTACTGACTCCGCGATAGTCTTTTCATACTCAAACTTTAAAGCGTGAACCTGTTCAATTGCGTCTTGCTCGCGTTTAGCATATTCCTGACCTTTTTCGTTTCTTTTATTTTTCTGCTCAATGAATTGCTCAATGAATTCAAATTTCATAATTATAACCCTCCATTAGTTTGTTTTGAATTTTTGTTACTAGTTTAATAAGGAACGCGCGGAACCTCGAAGGTCGCGGCAACTCCTCCACCGGCTGTATCTCATATAAATCGTACAGAACTTCCGTATCCCTCTCGATAACACGCTTAGTCTCTACGGTATCGCTTCGGTGTTTAATCCGTCCGAACACTCCGGTCGTACTTAGCGTTTCACCGAACAACTCGCGAGTAGACGTCCATAATTCCGGCGCCGACACTCCGTATTCCTCAGCGAGAATGCGTATCCGGCGAATTGCACCGGTCGCATCTTCGTATTGCATTACGATTTCATCCGCATACTCTCCGTCAGCATCGTAGAGAATCGCGACAAGGAACGGGCTGGCTTCGACCATTTCGACATTGGCTACGACTAGACTTCGCAACGCTCCATCTCCTTAATATATAAATTTTAGAAGCTATGACCTTAACCCTCTTATAGAGTAAAAATTTCTTTCACATAAAAAAGAGCCCATAGAATTGGGCTCTATCTAAAAAAACTCTCCATATGGGAGAGTCTTAATGAGATCAAGCAGTGATCCCTTCTTTTTTTATGTCATTCATGTATTTAGTTTCAAGGCGCTTTCTGTTCATATGGAGGACATTAAAACTTACCTTAAAAGGTTTTTTGCTATAACCTTCATAAATGCTCTCCATTAAATCGCCATAAGAAAAATACCCAGTTTTGTATAGAGCAAAGAGTAATCTTGATTTCTTTTGAAAGATATATTCAAACTTTTCAAAAGCCTCTGGGCTTAATTCCCCTTTCTTTTTCATTTTACTCAAAAACTTCTTCTTTTCAGCATACATTATATTAATGGCAATAAACGGCATTCTGATAAAAAGATCGAAGAAAATCAAAGTTAAGTAAAGAGAAGTTGCTAAATCCTTGGTAAATGCAAAAAAGTTAAGCATCGTAAACAATACGAACAACATTAAAGCAAACCCCATGATTATAGCAATGTTACTGAGAATGAACATGTTTTTCCATCCCCTTTCCGGCGTCCTTTCCTTTTTGGATATTATTATCCAACTTTATCCAATGGCTTAATGTTAATGTGCCCAAAAACACAGTAGCATAAACCAATTGAATACAAAGTAAAAAATTATTAATACCCATACCGAACGAGTAGCCAAGAGAATAATCACTATTTAAAGTTACTTCATAAACTTTTTGAGCGTCATCTACAGTTGCGATGGTTAATATTCCTATTACACCTAATATATTCGCGATCATTGCAATGATTCCTGCAAACCAAATGAATTTCACTATCCATTTAAAGAAAGATTTTATTTCTAATAACGGATAAAATTCAAGTAAAATCGGCGAAAAAAATATCGAATGAGTAATGAATAGATTTCTTGAGTCAGATGGTATTCCACCTACAAAATTTGCCAAACAAATTCCGACAGCAAAGATAATTACTTTGATAGATTTCAAGGGTCAGACACTCCTCTACCAGGATAGTCCGACTAAACATATCACATTTTTCAATTTATTGGTAGATAAATAGTGATTTTTTCCACTTTTATGTCATAAATCTTTTACACTTAACAAATAACCGCCTGCTGTTTCGATAAGCACGTTCATGAATCCGAGCTCTCTTATGCGGTCGATAGCGTCGTCAATCACTAATCGACGGACTATTTCGCGTTTCGTATCGTCAAATGTGCGGCTGAACTCGTTAACTAGCTCTCCGGTTTCTTCGTCTACGATTTTCGTTAAGGCTATCGTTCGACCGTTTTCCGGATCGGTAATGCTTATCGCGATGATCGCCGTTCCGTCCACGTCGTCCACCTCCTCGTTCAATGCGAGGCATTTTCCAAAACCGTTGTGGCCTTCGCAAGTGTGTAAATTCTTCGAAGCTCTCGACAAGCCAGCGCACAAACGGCGCATTGTAGTCGTCGAATCTCGTATATGCGGCTGTTTCAGTCCGCGTTTTATTCCCATCGTTCCTCGGCATGACACACTCTCCTTTTTGATACGTATATTGCTCGCATATTAGTAAAATCGCTTGATTACAGCAACGGTAAATCGTTTTGAATACAAATACTCACGCAACTATTTCGAAGGCTAAAAAGCCGCCATATCAACGTTTTGCGAACACGTCAAATAAACGCACCAACTAAACGTTGAGGTACGCTAAAAGTAGTACGTATATTGCTCGCATATCGCAAAAATCGCACGAAATAAGCGACGCTATTTCCTTCCGAATACTAAACCCTATCCGACCCCATTTTCGTCTTCTAAAGCGACGTTTTCATCAGATACTAAAATGCCTCCGAGAAGGTGACGCGCAGCTCGTTTACGGTGCGACGGGACTCGGAATTGGACTCCGATGAGTTTTCCGAACTTAAAATAATCGGCTACAATCTCGAAATCTTTGTAACTGCGTTTCAAACGTTTAATAGTATCGCGATCCTGGGTGTAGCCCATTAAATTCTCACTAGAAATGCGCCAGAGTTCATTATTTACAGTGCTCATGTGATTCGACCCTCTTTAAATTCTTGATAAATTTCAAGAATTCGATTTAATTTAGTATGGTTTAGCTGCAATTCATCAATTAGTCTAGCTTTTACCGGTACAGTCAATGGTTTTCTCTCCTTCTCAATGTCATTAACATAGCCGGCCGAGATATTTAGGAGATCGCCGAACTCTCTCATCGAACAGTTGTAGACGACCCTTATCTTTTGAAATGTTTCATGAGTGATTTTCAAATACCTTCACCTCCACCAATTTTGTTAGCGAATAAACATTCACTTTTACGGAAAATAAAAAGCGACCCCACTATTTAAAGTAGAATCGCCTCAACGATTTTCAACTATCGGCCGAGTAGCTGAAAATTTCCTTCCCTATATACCTTTTTGTCTGCGGCTAAAATTTCGTGCTCTTTTGCGTTCATATTGGAGCTTTTCCTGTGAATACTTCGCGGTAAGATAACTAGAAATCTCTTTTGGTTCCATATTTTTAATTTCAACTTTTCCTGGCTTACGATCCTTTCTTGATTTAGATACTACTTTCTTTACTTCTTTCGGCTCACTAATCTCACCGCTATTATAAGGAACTTCCCTTTTGGGCTTAATTTTACCGCAAAAGTTGTCATCTCTATTTCGAGCCGCGATTATTAGGTCCAACTTCTCGTTCGAATAGGGTACCTCTTTTTTCCATGATCGCGAGAGCATTTTACGTTCATCAGTCCAAAATGGGTATTCTAACCAGTAAGCATAATGATTTTCTTTCTCCTTTGGATTTAATAGAGCTTCATCAGCTCGTTTTTTAGCTTTTTTTAAAGTATCCCTTTTAATCTTGCATTCTACAGAACATGTTCTACTATTATTTGGCCTTGTCTGATCGCGATAATAATAATGACAGTATTCACAACGTTTTATCTTTTTATCTTTCTTATCATGAAGTTCACCACTGAGCAATTGATTAACCTTTCGCAAAACATCTCCCTTACTCTTTGACTCAATAAATGATTTTGCGAATTCTATGGCGCCCTTGCCTGGATTTTCATATTTCATTATGTCCCCTCTTCTCTCTAAATTTAATGTTCATTTCTAATCCTCCCATTCACCAACCTCAAAATTTAAGGTTAGCCCCTTATACTCTTATTAAGGTTTTAATTCTTTACGCAATTAATGTCTATTACTATCTTGCCTGCGTTTTCTTTTGAATTAATCTTTATTTGTGTGCTTTACTCCGCGTTCTTTTACGAAGTAAAAGGCGCTAATGTTTTATAGTTCTTAGTACATTAGTTCTTAATACATTAGTTCTTAGTTCTACTTAAAATCTAAGGTATGGTGTCCTCAATATTTAAGGTCAGCTATACGTAATATTTAAGGTCGCTCTTAAAGTCGCCCTATCATAGCGTCAATTTCATCCTCTTTTTGAGGCATCCCGTATATCTCCGCTTCTTCCTCGCGTACTTGTTCTAATATTTTCATAGCCTCCTCATACTTTTTACAGGCGACAGGAAATCTACTTCTGAAATCCTCAATAGACAATGGCGTAGGAAAAGAATAAATGTGAAAAGGTTTTCTGAACTTATGTGTTCTGAAAACATCAAGCAAACCTACTTTTTCAAGTATCTTGATGTGTTTGCGAAGCGTTCCATCTGACATAGCCAATTCGAGTTGCAAACTTCTTTGCGCTGGCCATGCTTTTTCAAAATGAGCATGCTCGCTATTAGTATTGCGATGTTGAAAAAGGGCACGATAAACATCCAATGATGCACTTGTAACGCAATAGTCTTCATGTGTCTTTCCTGTCTCCATCCACGGCTCCCGGTCCTTTTTTTATCCGCGTGACCTAGAATCGTATACAAGCCGATCTCATTCGGATATTTAACGAATCCACCCTCATAAATGTGTTTATAGTAATCTCTCAACTTTTTCACCTCCCTCCGTTTTGCCCTCATAGCATAGTACCCGCGGTATTTTCACCTCGCGCAGTTTTGCGCATAAAAAAAGAACGCCCTCATGAGCGCTCACTCTCCCCCTCGAAACATTTGCGTCAGCTTACCGAATCCCACGTATTCCTCATCGTCTGTATTAATGAACCATTTTCCGTCCTCTCCCGTCTCCCAGCACATACTCACCGCGAAGCTGGCTCCGGTATCATCCTCCGGCAGTAAGACGTAATTAGGACGTATCAGCACGCCCTCAATCTCCGAAGTTGCTATCGTTCCGAACCTATCTCTATGCCGCAATTCTACTGCGACTGTTTGTATCGCCATTTTTCGTTCCCCCTTTGCGTAAAAAAGAAAAGCCCGGACGCTTTCCGCCTGGGCACGTTCTATCTCCGACTTATCCGATCGGAGGGTCGATTCGGTTAATTACGGCGATAAATGCTGCCGATGCGACTGCCGCAAGGTAAAGTGCCTTCTTCATAACGTCTCACCTCCTTTCTCGGAAGCATAGCGCTAGGCCATCCGCAGGTAACAGTTAATGGCGGATTCACGTTCGCCATAACGCTCGAGCTCCTTACGCGGTAAGACTGCGAAATGAAGGTCGCCGGATGCGATAAACTCTCCGTACCCGTCCCACATAAGATCGACGTCACCCTTTGCGAGAGCTACGCAAAACGTGCTCATGGGCTTGTTTGTCGATTGGCTTGCGTATTTCTCAGCCGTCGCCACGTCGCCTCTTTTCGCAGCCTGGTACGCCAATTCGGTCGGACTCGTCGGCCGGCAGTCGCGGCCAAAGTGAACGAGAGCGAAGTCGATATTCTCTTTCATCTGACGTAAATACTTCTCGCTTGCTCCCGTAGCCTTTGCGCGATCATAGCAAGCCTGTAAGTCCGAAATAGTCCGGTCTTCATCCTCGTGTAAGTACGAGATGCCGGTGACAAAGTACGATTGTGCCGCGAGACGAGGTGCGAAGGTTGCCGCCTTCACTATTCCCGCATAGTATCTCGCTTTCTTAACGTCTCCGCGATAGAGATAGCTGTAAGAGAAGATTTCCGCGAGCCTAACTAGAAAACTATCACGCAAGAAACTGTTATTTAGCGATCGAACCTCCGCCTCTAGCGATTTACCGACTTCGAACATTAACGAATGCTTGCCCGCCTTGAATAACGCATATACCTCGATGATCTTAATTAACGTAGGTAACTCGTTACTATTTGCGACGCCCATGCACTTAATCCGTTCGTTTAGTTCCTCCGCGGTGATTTCACGAGCAGTATATCGAAGGAATTCCGTATAGAGCCTGGCGAATTGAGCGTTTTCCCTGCGATATCCCTCAACATTCTCGTCGATTAGAGTTCGGAGCAGTTCCGTCTTGCCATTAACCGAAGACCATTCCATCGCGCATCGCTGATTTAACGCTGTTTCTAGCTTCGACACCCACTCCGCAATAACTTCCGTGTAGTTTTCCGGAAACAGATACGCAGCTATTTTTACCATCGCGCTAAATCCAATCTCACTAGAGGAATTTACGAGTCGCGATACGGTAGGTACACTTACACCTGCTATCTTTGCGAGTTGAGTTATGTTAATATCCGCAATTACCATATGATTTTCAATGATGCCGCCAATTGATTCTCGTTTATTTGCTTTCATTGCGTAACCTCCCAAGCTCATCTGCGAGCGCAATTATAGTAAGACCCGATGAAGTTCCGACAAACAAGATACACCATTGCATAAGAGTTAACGTCATGAGATTACCTCCGTAATAGTTTGTTGCGGTGACAGCTTCCGATACTAAGCACAGCGGGCCCTTGCTCCGCTTAATGCCGGGCTGTTCTTTACGGTTGGAGGCTCATACGTCTTGCCTACTGACGTACGAACGGTTCCGACCTCACCGTCTTACTTGCGATCAATTTCCGCTAATCCTTGCCGGGATCCATTCGACCTGTTGCCGAAAATTACTCGACTATTTGATCGAGCGAAAAGTTAACGACGTTCTTAGAATCAAATTGCGACGAAATCATAAAGTCATATAATGAAATTTCTCGCGCAGCTTTCAAATAGTTAATTGCCGGAATGCCGTCCAGCTTTTTACCGAGAAGGATACTGCCAGCCTGCGGAATATATGGGCCGTCTTCCACTTGATAAACACGGACTATTCGTACAGTGTGAGTATCCACAAATAACGCCCAGGAATCATTGAATAATTGCGCATCAAGCTCGATGCCTTCTGAGAAGCGAATGATTATTTTATCCACGAACTCTCACCTCGCAAGTAGGATCAAATGAGACGGGAACCAAACCGTTCAATGCGCGTTCAACTTTATATTTCTTATGGCACTTTGCGCATAATGTAGATTTAACAGATTGATACTTGAGACAGGCTGAACATTTTTGAGTTTTCATAAACCATTTCCTCCTAATATCGTTTTGAGTTATTAACTTTATGAGTTAATATTAACTCTATTCGTTATTAACGTCAAGCGTTATTTGTGATAAAATTTATATAAATTTGAGAGGGGGAGTTTGAATGGTAACTATTACATTAAAAGAGATATTAGAAAAACGAGGAAAATCTATGTACCAGTTAAGTAAAGATACAGGCATTCGACCAAATACAGTTGGACAATGGGTAAATAGTCCTGGAACTGTAAAGTCAATAACCGTAGACACGTTAGATCGTTTTTGCGAAGCTTTAGATTGTGAGATAGAAGATATTATTAAACACAAAAAAGACGCCCTCGATTAAGAGGACGCCTGGTTACGTTTTATTTGATTAATCTCGTCGCGGATTTCCCTATTTGATTGTTCATACGATCTCAGGGACCCTAATATCATTCCAATCCCCAGAAACAGAATACCGCCCAAAACCCCTCCGAATAAAGTTGTGAGCGCCGAATCAACCTCCACATCATGGAGTGCCTTAGCGGATTGGTACTCCATTTGTGCAACTTCATTATCAGGGAGCGTTTCTGCAATATCTTTCGTGTCATTGAATGTTTCTCGATCGATAATTATAAATGAAATCCCTCCAACCAATACCCCAAAAGCTATACTGAGAGCACCTACTACCTTTAGTAATTTCTCCATCGAAAAACCCAGCAAAACTATCTCCCCCTTCGTTATAAAGAACTTTTTCTAATATATTCCACATAATAAAATTTAATCCTTTATTTACGTTTACATGCTTTTGTTTATCGATGATCAAGGTTGTAGATAACTAGAGGAAAAAGGTGGTATAGATGATTAATTACTTGATATTCTTCGGATTACTAATAAGTAGTCTTATCATATTCTTTATCCACAAGGTGAAATATCAAACGCAGCCAATTAACGAGGAGTTTGACAAATGCGAGAGTCCCATTGAACGTCGATTGTATAGAGCTTTACAACACAACGGTTATCGACTAGAGACTCAAGTTCATTGCGGTCCATACCGAATTGATATCGTTTTATCTGCGTTCAATATCGCAATCGAATGCGATGGCAAACCGTTTCATTCTTCTGTAGAACAAAAAGCGCATGATCGTAAGAAAAACACTTATTTAAGAAAGAACGGATGGAAGGTGATGCGTTTTAGTGGCCGGCAAATAAACCGTAATATAAGCAACGTTATAACCCGAATCGAAAACGAGATACAACGGAAGTAACAACACTACTTTATCATGATAAAGCGAAGTTAAAATTGTTGTGCGTAAGGTTCAACCGCCAGGCGCAGGCTCTCACGTACCCGGGCCTTGGGGTATGCGAGTTTTTAAAAACATTCGAACAACATTCGACAAGAACCGCGTGAATACTGTATACATTTTTAGTTTACATAAAAAATCTTTTAGGAAGTCGAATAATTCACAAATGTTGATTTGACGCGGTTTGTTGACTTCCGTTTATTATCGAATATGCACGATTTTATACATCGTTAATCTACCGCGCTTTCCAGCCGTTAACCACCACCGCAATACTGTACGATCTTGTATGAAATACTGCATAAACGAGCCGATCCATTCGACACCGTTTGTGCATCGAACCCCGTGAGTTGCGACCATGCCTCCGTCCCAGGCGGTGCTGGTTGACGGTATGTGTGTCGTGATGTGCCACGGTGTAACGCCCCGCAACGTACGTCTAACCGTGTTCCTTCATATAGTGCGGACGATATGACGCATGTTACATCGGTGACACATCGCACCTTTCCGAAAAATTTCGAGGGTCGCCCGTCAGGTCGGTCTCGTTGATAATCCGCCCCATATGCACATATACGCACACATACCGCATTCCATAACGGTATGCCTATTCGTCTGTCGTATCCTTGCGCCTATCACTTTCGGAAGCCATGCGCCCCTCCCTAACGATGCGTTCAAGCTCCGGCCGTAGCACGCTATAGAACGTATCCACCGCCTCTTTAGACGGCTTGCTCTGCGACTTCTTCTCCGACAACACCCTCGACCACCTTTCGCAACCATGCCGGCCTATATCCGGATTCACGGCGCCTAGTTTCAGCGAACATACCACGCAACGTACCGTATAGATACGCAGGAATAGGACTTCTTAATCGCCCTGCCTTTGCGCTGAATATCGTTTGCTTAAACGCCATTATCGCCGTATCAATCGCCTCATATACTGGCGCATCTATGCCGGCATGCTTATGCGCAAGTAATACACGGCCCCATAACGAATAGATAGTCGAAGCATCACCGAAAAATGGACGGACAGCTTTTACGAATTCTTCCGGAACATTTGACGGAGTGAACGTATAGTCCATTTGCGCCGATCCCTGACGTGTATTTAATTTTATAGTCGAGGTTTCTTTAGTACGGGAAGACCTTTCGTCCTTACTGCCGCATGGACTTTCGCGGTTGATACGACCGGACACTTTCGATTGGACATCTCCGATATTTGCGCGGATAATACATACGTCATAACCTCGACCGCCCTTCGCCCTGACCGTAGGAATGCGCCGAATAATGCCGAGCTGCTCAAGCGTCTTTAGGGCGCGCCTAACAGTTTTCTCCGACTTCTCGATTAACTCCGCTAATGTGGCCGCCTTCAACCACGAGACGCCGGGAATCTTACACGAATAGCGCGATACGGTTTTCAGTACGGTGACGGCCGTTTTGTTAAGCTTGTCCGCGTGGAAATAGAGCGCCTGTCTTACTCCCTCATTCAGCGCTTCGAGAGAATGGAACGACTGGTAGCGTTCATAGCTATCGAAATATGGCATGCGTTTACCTCCGGATTTGAAGACGCTTGCCCATCCATGAAAATCGCGGTATAATGGTTCTATCGGGAACCTACTTAGCGACAGTAGGACGGGCGCTCATCCTTGCCGGGATGGAGCGTCTTTTTTATTTGTCTAACGTTTGATCTTTCTGTCTTTATTCAACTTGCCAAGAACTTCATTAAGCGGCGAGAAATCCGCATGTTGTTTCTTTAGTGACTTCTGCGATAGATGAGTATAACGAATAAGCATCCGCAAATCAGAATGACCCATTAACATCTGTAAATGCCGAATATCCATTCCGGCCTCTAGCGCCATAGTTGCGCCGGTATGTCTGAATAAATGCGGATGGACTCTCCGGTCGATCCCTGCCCTCTTCGCATACTTCCGCAGTTGATTACGAAAGTGATTCGGCTGCAAACGCTCACCATAATTCGCAAGGAACACGTAATCCGACTCGAATTCCTCCGTCTCTTTTAATAACTCACGCAATAAACTGATCGTCTTTTTCTGTAACGGAATAATACGCGATTTCCTACTCTTAGCGACCGCAGCTCTAACGATTACTATTTGCGCGGAAAAGTCTACGTCTGATTGCTTAATAGACGTCGCTTCATTTATCCGCATGAAAGAGTCTATAAGTAACGTCATAAGCACGTAGTCCCGAAAGTCGCTGTATTTGCGTTGGTCCGCTGCGTTCAATAAGGCGCGAAGCTCGTCCGCAGTTAATACCTGGACATCTTCGTCAACCTCTCGAACGTATTTGATTGATTGCGTCGGATTACTGTCAATTACATTTTCGGATTCAAAGAATCGAAAAATAGTCTTTAATGATTTTAAACGGTCGTTCACACTACACGGAGATAATCCAGGCGTCTTTACTTCGTCGGGCTTGTACTTATGGCCGTCAAATTTAACGCGATCTTCTAACATCCACGCTACATAATCGCGGATTACCTTCGTGCTGATGATATGAACGTTTCGTTCTATCCCTTTCGCGTCCAAATATTCCGCAAAGAAACGATAATATAGGCAGTATTTATCTACCGTAGACTCCGCCCTTCCCTCCGCTATTTTAGAATTAATAAAACTCTCGAAAAGAGCGTCCATATCGGATATAGAATACTTATTAGCTGCGGCAACTCTTTTTTGTTTAACGGATTTACCTTTGCGCAAAACAAAAAACGCCCCCTATCCCGATTGATTTCGGAATAAGAGACGTTATGACTGGTGCTGTACACCGTTTTATGTAGTAGCGCTAATCTCCGGTTAAGTCATCGGTAAGTCACCGACAAGTCAACGTTGATGTGGCGCGGTTTCATTCGTATGGTGATCCGTATTGGGCTCGAACCAACGACCTCTACCCTGTCAAGGTAGCGCTCTCCCAACTGAGCTAACGGATCAATTAAGACATTTATAAATATACATGAAGTTCTAAAGAACTGTCAATCCTTTCATGGGAAAATATTAGAAAAAAGGGCACCGAAACGATGCCCTTTCATTTATCCGATTCGTTCTTCTTTATCTCGCTTTTCACGCTCTTCTTTATCAAGGGATTCCTCTCGATCACGCAGACGATGCGCTAGGCGACTAGATGCATTTGCCGCAATGCTTGCGATGAGATCATCAAGGAAGGTATGAACACTTTCCCCTACTTTTGTATCAAGCTTTTCGATGATACCAAATTTTTGTTTATCAAGATGACCGAATGTCGTAACCGCAATACTACCGTAGCCGAATACGGCACCAAGTGCGATTGTTTCATCAACACCAAATAACCCTTCATCCGTCTCCACAATGGATTGAAGTGGTTCAGAAAGCTTCCCTTGTTCCGCTAGCTTATCTAGTTCAATTCCAACCAGAACCGCATGCTGGATTTCTCGTTTTGTGAGAACAGCCTCAACACTTTCGACACAGTCCTCCATGGAAAGGTCATCTACATATGGGGATTGCATTTCGTAAACAATTTCTGCAATATCCTCGATTGTAACGCCACGTTCTTTTATTAGGGCTTTTGCTGCTGCTTCTGTTTCTCTACTATGGATGCGCTTCTTCATAATAAGACCCCTCTCTGTAAACGATAAATAATTATGTGTTAGAATCATTATATCACTAATGTTTTTTACATTGTCAAACAATCAAACTATTTCAACAATTTTACGGGAGGCACTGCAATGAACCGAGGTACATACAAAGATGAAAGCATCTACAGTCACTATTTAAAAGAAGAAATTCCTTTCCAAGTTTATTTACCATATAATTATTCACCACTATACAAATACTCTTTTCTTATCGCTAATGATGGGAGCGATTACTTTAAATTAGGAAGACTTGGCCGCACAGCCGATGAACTAATTGAAGATGACGAAATAGAAGAGCTCATTATTGTAGGGATTCCCTATAAAAGTGTGGAAGATCGCTGGAGAAAATATCACCCAGACGGAGAGCAGTCAGATGATTATCTTCGTTTTCTTGCGAATGAACTTGTTCCTTATTTAGATGAACAGTATGCTACCTACCATCTTGGTTATGGAAGAGGATTAATTGGGGACTCTTTAGCAGCTACAGTCGCTTTGCGCGCTTCTCTTGACTATCCAAGAACGTTTGGTAGGGCTATCCTTCATTCACCATATGTAGATGAGGCAATCATCAATAAGGTAGAGGACTTTGCTGAGCCTGAGTTGCTATCTCTATACCATATTATCGGAACAGAAGAAACAGAAGTACCTACAACAGATGGGAAAACAAAAAATTTCATTAATCCGAACCGTAAATTAAATAAAATTATAAAGGAAAAAGATTTTGATTATTTCTACGATGAATTCGAAGGCGGTCACCTTTGGAAGAACTGGCAACCGGATATGAAACGCTCTCTTTTACACATGTTTAAACTCTAAGTGAGTCAATCGTTTCTTATTTTTGAATTTTTGGTATAATTATAAATGGAACATTATATGACTTGTCATTAATGGCAATCGAGTATATTAACCAGGAGGGAATGGAATATGAAATACGGCATTGCAATTTTCCCATCGAAAAAACTAGCAGACGTTGCTAACTCCTTTCGAAAACGTTATGATCCGCACTATGCGCTCATTCCACCACATTTGACTTTACGCGAGGGCTTTGATGCAACGGAAGAAGAGATTCAGAAATTAACACCTGTGCTACACAAAATCTCTGATGAGTCTAAACCTTTTTCAATGCATGTTTATAAAGTAGGATCTTTTAACCCTGTTAACAACGTGCTTTATTTTAAAGTGAAAGACAATGAAGTTCTTGATGATTTGCATAGAAAGTTAAATCCTGAAGAGGCACTTTCGGAACGTGACTACAACTTTGTTCCTCACATTACGATCGCACAGAACCTTTCGGATGATGAACATTCTGATGTATATGGTAGCTTGCAGATGAAAGATGTTAATCACGAAGAAACGATCGATCGCTTCCAGCTTCTTTATCAATTAGAAAATGGAATGTGGACCGTTTATGAAACGTTCCATCTTGGCAAAGTTCGATAATGGAAGTGAAAGTCGTTCAATCGAAGAAAGAGTTGGATGATGCTTTTCAAGTAAGACAGACTGTTTTCGTTGAAGAGCAAAAAGTACCCGCTGAATTAGAAATTGATGAGCACGAGAAACACGCTTATCACTTTGTAGCTTACGATGATCACCAACCTACAGCTGCTGGTCGTTTTAGAGTATTAGATCATATAGCTAAAGTTGAACGAATCTGTGTGCTAAGGGACTATCGTAAAACAGGCCTCGGACAGATTCTAATGAATTCAATTGAAAAACATGCGAAAGAATTAAACCTTAAAGAAATGAAGCTTAATGCACAAATGACGGCTGTGGGGTTTTATGAGAAACTCGGGTACACAACAGTTTCTGGAGAATTTATGGACGCTGGGATACCTCACGTCACAATGATAAAAGCACTATGACACTGGTTTCTAACCAGTGTCTTTTTATTTGTAGCTCCTTCGATTAATAATGTATCCTCTCTCCAACCTGTATATTTTTTCTTAAATATAATCGTATCAACAAAAAATTCTAAAAAACCAATTAAATCATCCTTTTTCGTGCATGCTAAAATTGATGCAAATTGAATTGGAGATGGTGATCTGTGGGTATTGGATCAATTACGTTAGAGCTACTCGTTGGCTTTCTAGCTTTACTCGTACCAACAAAGGCACTTGGTAAAACACAGATTACTCAAATCACACCTTTTGACTTTATCTCATCACTCGTACTTGGAGAACTTGTAGGAAATGCGATTTACGACAAAGAAGTCAATATTTTTTCAATTATCTATGCAGTCTTACTATGGGGTATATTAATTTATATTGTGGAATGGATTACACAGAAATTCAGAGGTACGAGAAGCATTCTTGAAGGAAATCCTTCTATTGTGATCAGTCACGGAAAAATTAATCGGCGTCAACTTCAAAAAAACAAGTTAGATATCAATCAATTACAAAATCTACTTCGACAAAAGGGTGTTTTCTCACTTCGAGAAGTTGAATTCGCCATTCTTGAAACAAATGGAAGCATTAGTGTATTAAAGAAGTCAGATTATCAGCAGCCGACAAAACAAGATTTTGATCTTAAACCAAAACAGGGTTATTTATCAGTTGATATTATTTCGGATGGGAAAATCGACTGGGAAAACCTTCATGATGCTGGTTTCAATGAGGAATGGTTGAATAAAGTTCTTAAGGAGCATAACATCGATCATGCTGAAGATTTATTAATATTGGAGTGGCAACAGGATACAGGTGTTTTTCTACAAAAAATAGATAAGGATTAGGCGATCTATACTACCAATCCTTATCCCAATTTTAAATAACGTACATCCTTAATCATATGGATCATTGTGATAGGTAAATGAGATGTTTATGGAAAGAACCACAATCATCTACCTAAACTGTATAATTATTATTCTTGCCATTGGATCAATTTTGGATTAGGATCAAGAATACTTTCATACTGCCCTCTTTTTCCATATACAGCTTCCGGATCTAGTTTAAGATACCGGTTGTATTTCTCTGCTCGCAGTTCTTCGGTAGACCATCCTAAATGCTTAATTCTTAAACAAGATAAGCTATTGGGAAGCTGAAAAATATTCTCAGGATATCTTCCACAATGCTGTTTCTGTTCTTTCCATTTATAAATGAAATCGTTTTTGTATCTTAATAAAAAGGGACGATAAAGATGGTGAGCATTCCATTGTTCATCTTCTCGATAGTTCTTTCCGTCCCACATATCATAAATCCGGAAAGAAAACAGATCAAACTCTTCTTGGTTTGTTAGCGCTCTAAGTTGTTGAGCGACGCCGTCCTCAAACATCTCATCAGCATCCATGTTCAGAATCCAATCAGGATTTGTTTCAATTGTTTTCTCCCATTGCTGTTTACGGAGAGTGATTTCATTTGAAAATTTGGATTCGCTATTATGAATAAGGGTTAACGGAATATCCTCTAGTATTTTTTTGCAAATTCTAACTGAATTGTCCGTGCTTCCATCGTCTATGATCACAGCCGCATCAATATAATCCAGGTGCTTTCTTAATACATTTTCTAAGTATTTTCCCTCTTCATTTTTAATAACCATAGACAACGTAATTCGTGGTTTTTGAGAAGTTTTCAGTTTCTTATCCGCTACAGGCATTTCAATCACGTCTTCCTCCAAGTAATCATTTACACCTTCAAGGTCCGATTGCCGATAAAGATGATAAGGAGGGTAATGAGTGTCCGCCCATAAAGAAACACCAAGGGCACCCGCTCGAATACAAAAATGACGATCCTCTCCCCAAAATGTTAAATTCGGGATCTTTTTGAAGCATACCCCTTTTTCAAGCGCATTCCTTGAAAGTAATGTACATGCACCAAGCCCGCCTACTTCATAAACACCTGGTTGCCTTAATTGATTGATGAAATCACGATATCGCTGTGCTTCTTCTGAATCGTTTAGTTCTTCACCAGGTTTTTTTTCAAATTGAGTATACTCGTCAGTAAGCCATACTTGAGGTTGTTCCATCGCTTCAGGCTGCCATCTAGTCCAGAATACCTCGGATATAATATCTTTCTGTTGTGCAACTAAATGTTGAATCGTTTCCTTTTGTAAGACAAGGTCTGAATCCACTAGAAAGATATAATCAAATTTATGTTCTTTTGCATGTTCAATCATTGCATCCTTAAATTGAGCGACCTTCCATACGAGGCTTTCATTCCAATAATGTGTCATCTGATTTTTTCGGTACTCTTCTTCAGAATCAATATCCTTAATCATCACTTCCTGCATTTCCTTTTGAAAATCCTTTAACAATAACGTTGATTTCTTATCCTTATTGTCGTTAATAAAATAATAATAAAATGATAACCCTTCTTGATTTAGCCGTTTCAATGACTTCAGAAAATACCTTAGAATCTCAGGATCTTGCCGAATCGGGCTTGCTATTAAAACCTTCTTTTTAACTGAAAGAAGCCTTATTTCAAGATACTCTTTATTCTGCACATATTTAGAGTCACCTGGTCGAGTAACTCCCGCCATTTCATTATAGTAATAAGCAGTTTCATAATCTCCTAGAACATCATAGCAAACACAAAGTTGAATATACGGAATCCAATTTGAATAGAAACGCTTTTGGGTACCTAAATTATCTTCTTGAATGGTTGTTTTCGTAGCTAATTTATACCAAAATATAGCAGGTTGATAATCCTTCTTTTCAAAGAAATAATTGGCTACCTTACAGCAAAATTCAGGTCTTGGTGTAGTATAAGAAAAAGAATGAAGGATAAAGCGCAAACTGTCTGCCTTCTTACCAAGGGCAGCATAACAGTCAGCAAGCTTTGCACACGTTGCCACATTGTCTTCGATCCAGCCTTTTTGTCCTTCCAAAAATTTCTCATAATACTCAATTGCCGTTTCGAATTCGCTATGGTCTTTAAGCTCATTAGCAAAATAATACATATCTCTAGGAGTAAATTGTTCTCCACGTTCTAGCCTTTCTTTATAGATCGTTATATTTCTAGTTGCATCATGATGGATGGGATTATGAAGAACAGAAATCTCACTGTTGATTATATTACCACCAACTTCTAAATACTCATGAACTGCCCCGATCCACTTGAAATGACGCTCTCGCCTTACTAGACGATTTCGCATCAAACTCGAAGTCACATTCCCAAATTCATCTAAGGAAAGGTTGTAGTGCATCCTTACTGAATCGACAGAGGGATCGAGATCGTTCTTCAACTTCTTCAGCTTTTGACGGTCTTCTTCTAGAAAGACATCGTCCGCATCAAGCCATAGAATATAATCCATTGTCGCTTTAGAAAAAGCAAAATTACGAGCCTTCGCAAAATCATTTACCCATTTAAAATCAAAAATGTTTGCTTGATAACTTTCAGCAATCTCCTTTGTCTTGTCATCGGATCCTGTATCGATAATATTAATCTCATCAACAATGTCATGAATGGAATGAAGACATGTCCCTAATACAGCTTCTTCATTTTTTACAATTAAGCATAAACTGATTGAAACCAAATCTCATTCCTCCTAATAAATAGATCTATTCACTTATTTCAATGGTGGTATAGTTGGTCTTTTATAAATAACGGGACTCCCATGGTTACAAGAGGATGCTATAATGATTTAAACATAATCAGGGGAGTACCCGTTTTAGAAAGTTTATTCAAGTATTAGAGAGCTGTTATTTTTAGCTTCACCAACTTTCAGTTAGTAAAAATGTAGCCGTTACTGTCGCTGTACCTCCCTCCAAATTCACTGCCGCTAGCGTAACAATTTCATTCGTTGGGAGAGTGAAATCTATTAATTCATCCATACCTACTACTCTGCTAACTCTAGAACCACCTGAAGTTGCTCCTTGAAACACTACTTCCCCCGGTGTATATGTTGTGGCCGAATTATTCACCTCTAAAGCCGTCTCGGTATTTGGTATATTCGTATTAGCCGTAGGGAAATTCCCAAATGAACCGTTAATTGTGCCGCCTATTAAGACCTGATAAGCAACATCTAAAGAAGAAATAACCTGAATTCCTTCCAGACTAATTTGAACAGAATTAGCTCTTCCTGATCCTGCTGGAAACACTGATTTTCTCCTAAATGAAATGAGAGGTGTTAACGTTGCTCCAATTCCACTAACCGTCCTTCTCTCAGATGTAACCCTGTATATTGGATTATATCTCCCCACAATCCCGTATTGTCTCCCACCTACAAAAACGGAAAGTGCTGATGCAGTACCATCGTTATCGACCTGCGCTCTTAGTGGAAGATTGGGATCAACAAAACTTGTTTCTCCGGTTGGAGAGTATCTGTGAACCGTAATAACTTCTTGTGCAAGAGTAGTGGGATTTGGCAATACGACTCTAAATTCAATAACTCCATATCCATACCATGTAAAAAGAATTTGAAAGATGTTCCCTTTACTTAGCGAAAGAGTTGCTCCACTAGGACCGCTTCCATCTAACGGATCCACATTCCAGGAAGATTGATTAATAACCGTATCGACACCACCTCTTCTAACAGCTACAAAGGTATCTGTTTCATTCCGACCAAAGTAACCCCCGTTCTGATCATCAAACAACCCCCACCTTGTAACTTGTGTACCTGTTGGAAGACTGGGAAGACGGATTCCTATCCCCGCCTCACCAGCATACCCGGGTTCATACCTTCCTCTTAATGCACTATCCAGTGTAGCCGCGTCAGTGCCGCCTGTAGAAGTACTAACGCTATATTCAGTTGCATCATTTGTAACGGTTCCTCCGCCAGTCGTAGTCACAATATCTCTTATAGAAGAAACACCATAAACGGATGTCAATTCTACGATTGGCGTCCTTTCAGCAGTTCGAAGCTCATCAAATTGTGAACTAACATTTGGGCCAATATTAGTAATGTTTATATCCGCCAAAATCAACCCTCCATTCTCTGCAAGTCCTCACCATTCTTCAGTTACTCTGAACGTGGCAACTACGGAACCACTTCCTGTAAATGTTGCAACGGCTAGTGTCACAAATGCGGTATCAGGGAGTTCGAAATCCAACAAGGATGCAGATGCCAGCACTCGATTGTTCCCCTGGGTAGAAGCTGCTGCAAGACCCTGTAAGAGTACCTGCCCGCCTGTTAATGTAGTGGATGTAGTATTTACAAGTAATGCCGTTTCAGAGTTTGGAATATTCGTCGTTACAGTTGGAAAGGTGACAAAGGACCCATTCAGCGTTCCACCGAGTAAAACTTGATAATAAATATCATCACTTGTTACTAGGTCAATCCCCTCTAGTGTTACACTTACTGAGTTAGGCCTACCTGACCCTGCTGGAAATTCAGTCTTACGTTGAAAAGAAATAACGGGTGTTAATGTTGTTGTTGCTGTGATCGTTCGTCGTTCAGATGTGATTCTAAATGTCGGGTTGTAGTTCCCTATAATTGAATACTGCCTGCCTCCAACAAATACCTGCAGCGCACTTGCAGTTCCATCATTATTAATCTCGGCTCGTAAAGGTAAGTTAGGATCAGCAAGACTCGTTTCTCCACTTGGAGCATAACGATTAACGGTTATAACTTCTTGTGCAAGAGTAGTTGGATTTGGAATCACAACTCGAAACTCAATGACACCATAGCCATACCACGTGAAATCTATTTGAAATATATTACCTTTGGATAAATCTAAGGTCGCTCCACTTGGACCGGTTCCATCGAGTGGATCGACATTCCAAGAAGCTTGCGGAATAACCGTATCTACACCGCCTCTCCTAATTCCTACAAACGATGAAGTATCATCCACTCCGAAGAAAACACCATTTTCATCATCAAACAATCCCCACCTTACAACTTGAGTGCCTGTTGGCAGATCAGGAAGACGGACACCAATACCTGCCTCTCCAGAATAGCCAGATTGATACCTACCTTTTTCCGCACTAGACAATATTGCTGAATCAACTCCGCTGGCTGTAGTCGTTAAAACAAACTCAGTATCATTGCTTGAAACGGTTGCACTACCAGTAGTTGAAACAATATCTCGTAAATCAGATAGACCGTAGACGGAAGTCAATTCAATAATAGGCGTTTTGGCAGCCGTTCTTAATTCACTAAATTGTGAACTGACATTTGGACCTACATTTGCAATTGTTACATCTGGATCTATAGTTCCAGTAGGACCGGTTGCACCTGTTTCACCTGTTGCACCCGTTGCTCCGGTTGCACCTGTTTCTCCCGTTTCTCCCGTGACTCCGGTTGCACCCGTTGCTCCGGTTGCTCCTGTTTCTCCCGTGGCTCCGGTTTCACCGGTTGCTCCGGTGGCTCCGGATGCTCCCGTTGCTCCTGTTTCTCCCGTGGCTCCGGTTTCACCGGTTGCTCCCGTTTCTCCCGTTGCTCCGGTTGCTCCTGTTTCACCGGTTTCTCCTGTTGCTCCGGTTTCTCCTGTTGCTCCGGTTTCTCCTGTTGCTCCTGTTTCACCGGTTTCTCCTGTTGCTCCGGTTTCTCCCGTGGCTCCTGTTTCTCCCGTGGCTCCTGTTTCACCAGTTGCTCCCATTTCTCCGGTTTCTCCGGTTTCTCCCGTTTCTCCCGTGACTCCGGTTGCTCCGGTTATCCCAGTTTCACCGGTTGCTCCCGTTGCACCTGTTTCTCCCGTTGCTCCCGTGACTCCGGTTGCTCCGGTTATCCCAGTTTCACCGGTTGCTCCCGTTGCACCTGTTTCTCCCGTTTCTCCCGTGACTCCGGTTGCACCCGTTGCTCCGGTTGCTCCTGTTTCTCCCGTGGCTCCGGTTCCACCTGTTGCCCCGGTGGCTCCGGATGCTCCCGTTGCACCTGTTTCTCCCGTGGCTCCGGTTTCACCGGTTGCTCCCGTTTCTCCCGTGACTCCGGTTGCACCCGTTGCTCCTGTTTCTCCCGTGGCTCCGGTTCCACCTGTTGCCCCGGTGGCTCCGGATGCTCCCGTTGCTCCTGTTTCTCCCGTGGCTCCGGTTTCACCGGTTGCTCCCGTTTCTCCCGTGGCTCCTGTTGCTCCGGCTGCTCCTGTTTCACCGGTTTCTCCGGTTGCTCCTGTTTCTCCGGTTGCTCCTGTTTCTCCCGTGGCTCCTGTTTCACCAGTTGCTCCCATTTCTCCGGTTTCTCCGGTTGCTCCCGTGGCTCCTGTTGCTCCGGCTGCTCCTGTTTCACCGGTTTCTCCGGTTGCTCCAGTTTCTCCTGTTGCTCCTGTTTCTCCGGTTTCTCCGGTTGCTCCCGTTGCTCCTGTTTCTCCCGTGGCTCCGGTTCCACCTGTTGCCCCGGTGGCTCCGGATGCTCCCGTTGCTCCTGTTTCTCCCGTGGCTCCGGTTTCACCGGTTGCTCCCGTTTCTCCCGTGGCTCCTGTTGCTCCGGCTGCTCCTGTTTCACCGGTTTCTCCGGTTGCTCCTGTTTCACCAGTTGCTCCTGTTTCACCGGTTGCTCCCGTTTCTCCCGTGGCTCCTGTTTCACCAGTTGCTCCCGTGACTCCGGTTGCACCCGTTGCTCCGGTTTCTCCTGTTGCTCCGGTTTCTCCTGTTCCTCCGGTTTCACCGGTTTCTCCTGTTGCACCTGTTTCTCCCGTTGCTCCCGTTGCTCCGGATGCTCCCGTTGCACCTGTTGCTCCCGTGGCTCCGGTTTCACCGGTTGCTCCCGTTTCTCCCGTGGCTCCTGTTTCTCCCGTGGCTCCGGCTTCACCGGTTGCTCCCGTTTCTCCCGTGGCTCCTGTTGCTCCGGCTGCTCCTGTTTCACCGGTTTCTCCGGTTGCTCCAGTTTCTCCTGTTGCTCCTGTTTCTCCGGTTGCTCCTGTTGCTCCGGTTTCTCCTGTTGCTCCCGTGACTCCGGTTGCTCCCGTTGCCCCGGTGGGTCCGGATGCACCCGTTTCTCCGGTTGCTCCCGTGGCACCTGTTGCTCCGGTTTCTCCCGTTTCTCCGGTTGCTCCGGTTATCCCAGTTTCACCGGTTGCTCCCGTTGCTCCTGTTTCACCGGTTGCACCTGTTTCTCCGGTTGCTCCCGTGGCACCGGTTGCTCCCGTTGCTCCTGTTTCACCGGTTGCACCTGTTTCTCCGGTTGCTCCCGTTTCTCCGGTTGCTCCGGTTGCCCCGGTCGCTCCAGTGGCTCCACTCAATTGGGCACCTATCAATTCAGAAGAAACCAAACGATGGGCCGTGACCAATTGACCTGCAGCGTTTTTACCCCAGGCAGATACTTCAATATTTTTTTCAGCGGCCCCACCCGTAGTGAAATTAAACTCAAATGCATCAAAATTAGCCGCAAAAGTCTTAGTTATAACTTGATTCGGTGCAATACTGAACAATTCTTGAACATATAAAGTTCTGGTGTTACTTAATATATATCCTTCGATATAGACAGTTCCGTTCAACGTTGAACTTCGATTTGTTATTTTCGCTGAAAACTGTTGTGTTGCTCTGACACCATTTACTGGAGCGTTTTCGATTGGCCCAGTGTATAATATTGGCATTTTACCCCCCTTTTCCCATTAAAAGCTTCACTTCAACCGTTTGTTAAGGAAAGTAAAATTCCGCTATTTAATCTACTTTCAATTCAGATAGAACAAGTCTATGTGCAGGTTGCAATGTGCCGTTCGACTTTCCCCAAACAGATATTCCTGTTTGCGCCATTGCAAGGCCAGTGATATTAAACGAAAATTGATAACCATCAAGATCTGCAAAATAAGTCTTTGAAACGACACCATTCACAGGAATAGTTATTAGTTCTAAGACATACACCGTCTGAGTTCCGTTTAGTTGCTTCCCCACTATTTCTACTGTAGAGGTATTGATAGGACTACGATTCGAAATCTTGATTGTCACCTGTTGCGTTGTCCTGATACCATTAGTAGGTTTATTTTCAATTGGCCCAGTCGTCAAAATAAGCAACTTCTCTCCTCCTTACCCTATTCACTTCAAGCGACTTAATCACCTCACTTGATCCAGATGACCCTATCTGAAGTGAAAATCCCCGCGTCATTTTTGGAAGGTCTGTCATTACTAAGTTGCATCTTAAACAATATATGATGATCTCTTTCTAATATGAGAAAAATTAGCGGAACACCCCTTTACTTCTAATACATACACATATCACACTTAAACCATCGACCATATTATGTAATAAAATATTGAATGATTTCACAACAAAAAAAGAGCAGAATATTCTGCTCTTAGAACCAATTAAAGCCACCTTTGTTCGTATCTTCTGCTTCTTCCCTTTTCTCCTCATCATTCGATCCAAAAAATCCCCAAGGGTCTCGCTCGTTTTCTCTATTTTCTTCTATATCTTCATATCGTTTATGTTCACGGTCATTGCGGATAATAACTTCATTAGCTTTAACGATCAGTTTATCAACGTGAATGACTTGCGGTTTTCTCTTTTTCTCAGACATTCTAAATCCTCCCCCTCTTATCCTCTTACTTCACATTATCCTATGCAAAAGGAGGATAGTGGGTATGGGCGCCATCTATATTAGTAGCTCAAGGCTATTTGATTTGAAACTTTTATTTTATAATTCTCTTTTTGAAAATAAACAAATCCTTCAATAATAACAGGCTCTTTAAATTCAGATTTAATTGGAATTTGAAAACTTTCGATCCCGATCTTATCTCCAGGCTTCAATATCACTGGGTGTAACGGAGAAACCCAAATTTCCCCCTTCTCTTTTGATTTCTCTAACCAATCATGATCAGGAAATACCCACTGAATTCGATCGCTTGCATCAACACCTTTTGTTTCTACATCATCAATGGAATAAATACGCCCTTTTAAGGTAGCTGCTTCTCTCGGCAAAAAGCGAAAGCAAACAAGAGGATTACGCAATTTCGTTGTTCCACAATTTTCAATTTGTAAATCTCCACGAATCATAACCGTCTGTTTATCGCTAATAATTATAGAAGTATTGAAGTAGCTCACAGCGTAAGTCTCAGCTATTTCATCTGTTTCCTTGACTGACTCTGATACTTCTTCGTTCTTTTGATACTGCGCCCGCTTCTCAAGGTTTTTCACTTTTCCTTGATAATGCTGAAGCCGCTTGTCTTTTTCATTGATCTCTATTTGCATCTCTGCAAGAAGGTTTTCATATCCTTGTATCCTTACATCATCTTGCCCAATACTTTTCTTCTCTTCTACTTCTTCCTTAATAAGCACATGCTCTTTTGCCTGGTTTTCAAGCTCTTTTTCTAATAAATTTAACTCTTCCTGCAAATGAGCGATCGTTTTCTCCTGCTCCTTACTTAACTCGATTTGCTTCTCAAGCGAAGCTAATTGATCGTTCGCAAAAATAAGTTCCTTCTCAAGTTCCAGCGATTTTTCTTGAAAATATTTCGTACGTGAAATGAGACGAGAATAACTCAATTTTTCACCCTGCATGGAACCTCCCCCTCTCTAACCAGCGCTACATTCTATATGTATGAGTGATAGGTCTCTTTTCATAACAAAAAAGTGCAGGATATGATCTCCTGCACTACTGATTTATGACTGTTTCTTGTATTTAATATCATCAAATGTGATGCAATCATCAACGGTAAGATCGCCTTCTTCAACTTCCACAGTTCCTGTATTAAAGACAACTTTTCCTCTACGGTTTAATAAATGCACTTCAAACCACTGATCGTCGTCTGCGTCAACTACAGCAAGTTTAAAGTCAAACGTACGACCGCGATCCGTTACACCGCTACCTTCAACGATGAACTTCAAACCATCTCCACATTCTTCGCACTTAAGAGTATCTTGATCAAAACTCGTTGCAGTGAATGTAAAATCGTTCTTTCCATCGCTTGAGTCTGTGTCATGGAAATTAAGTTTCATAGAGCTTCCAGTAAGACTACAATTATCACAAATGTTTACAAGCAATGTTGCTTTACCAGAATCATCATCACAGTCTATTTCTCCACTCGCTTCCCCACTTAGTGAGCAATCACAATTTGGACGAGGGAAGATGTCTGGACACTGTTCCGGGAATTCAATTGGAGGACACTCATCGATCAAGTCAGGTGCAATTAGATCATTATCACGAGGTGAACAGAACTTCGCAAGAACCTCTAGTTTCACTTCAGCTTCTACTTGAATGTCTACACAGAAAATAACTTCTAGATCAAATGAAGATGGTGCAGGACAGTTTAATAATACAGTTCCTGAAGGAATGCGGCATACAATTTTAGTGATTCGACAGAAGAGATCTGTTCCATTCGGGAAGCATAGCACAAATGATTCAAGAACAGATGCGTTGCAATCGACCTCTGTTACTAAATCGCCATGTCGGTCGACAACCTTCACCTTTACATCAGTTGTAAATAAAAGGTCAACGAGTTGAGCATCTGCAAATCCCCCACCAGGAATTGCTACGCTAACATCCCGTTTTTCTCCAATTTGTTCACAGAAAAAGTCATCTTCTGTATGCTCGCTGCCTGAGAGTGGGAACAAAGGAGGTGCTTCTGGTGTTTTACATACAATACGAAGGGGACGGCGGCTTGGATCTTCCATAGCACATTCGATCTTTTTAAGCTCATGATCTGTAAATTTGATTTTCTTCTTTACAGAAAGCTGATCGGTTACCCAATCGTATACTTTTTGAACGCGAATGCACTCATCCTGTAGGCTATTTGTAGCTGTAGGAACGGTGCGTTGCTTATGTTGTTTGTGACCCATATCGTTCCTTCCTTTCTTTCACATGATAGGTTGATTCACTACATACTATGGAATTAGCACAGAAATGCAACAGAAGGAGCTGCCCAAATTTCATATGCGTTTCTCATGGAGAAGAAAGGAGAAGATTTTTTTGATAAATCTCATCTGGAAAGATAAAGTGATTTGTAAGCTCTCAAGCGAAGAATTAAATGCGCTATTATTACTTCTCCCATACTGGGGGCTGCAGATGAACGACAATGTTCTTACGATGCCTTTAGAAGGGAAGAAGCTGCATCTCACTTCCGAGTGGAGCCACTATGCTTATTCCCTTATGGAGTTAGTAAGGCATACGGGAATCGATGCTACACATATGGAAGAAAACAGTGACCTATCGATCACAATGGATGTAGCCTCACACCTCGCTTCTCCACTATCCATTTTGATCGGGAACAAAAAAGTACGCCCGAAAGCACTCGACTATAAGAGCCTTGATTTACAAAAAAGAATTCACAAAAATGCCTGGCTTCCTTTCAATGGATCCACAATGACTTGCTTTATTAAAGAAGATGATCATTATACTGCAATTGAATGGATTTCCTATATGATCATTCAGTATTTTATGAAACCCTATTTCAAGCCGGTCCATCACATTTCAATCGGTATGTATGAAAGATTAGTTACAAACGTTTTAGAAGAAGTGAATCCAACGCTTGCATCACATCAAAAAACGGATCACCCTCCGTCTGAGTGGCCAGATGTTCCTGATGCGATCGTTCCTCAACAAAAAACAGAGCAGCAAACGACTTCTCTAAATCAAAATCATCAGCCAATCAACCCTTTTTCTCAGTCCAGTACACTTTTTGAACCATCTCCTTTTGATCCATTTAAGTTTAATCATAAACAGCGGAAAACATCAGTCATTAACCCATTTCATCAGAAGAAGTAATCAACTTCACACCTTACTCTTCCTAACAGAATAAGATGTACAAAGGTATAGAAAAGCCTGTCAGGAGGAGAAAGATGAAGAAAGCAGATATTCAAGAATTATATAAAAAAGTGAAGCGTACAAGAAGAACAAGAAAGTCGCGGCCTACTCAAATAAAAGGATGCCGCACATGTGGCAAAACGAATTGGAAGCCAAATACACAGTAAACGACCGGATTATCCGGTCGTTTTTATTATGGAGTGAACAGCATTCAAAAAGGCGTCGACGCTTCGCTTCCACGTCCATTTCTCTGTTTCTTTCTCTCCATTTAATGCGATCTCTTTTCTTAGATTTGGTTGGCTTAGTAGTGTCATAACGTCTTCTGCTAGTCGATTTTCATAGCGGTAAGAAAGCAGGGAATTCACGCCGTGTTTGCAATAATCTAAATTACCTCCGTTATACGTTGTGACGAGTGCAGCTCCACACTTCATGGCTTCAAGTCCAGGAAGTGAAGCCGTATCATACGTAGAAGAATTGACAAATATGTCTGCTTCATTGTAATGATAAGCCAACTCTCGATCATCAGCCGGTGTGAGATAGCGATATTTCCCTGATGCTTTAATCATTTGAAGCGCTTTAGAAGCAGCCAACTCATTAGGTGGACTAATCAATGTGTATTTGGCGTTGGGGTATGACTTTTGAACAATAGCCAGTTGCTCCAATAGGTAATTTTGCTCACGATGCCAGGAATGACCTCCTTCAGGCCTTCTTAGTATCGCTGTAAGATTAGGGACTTTATTTAATAACCGTGTACCCATATTATAAAATTGGTCACTAATTCCTACAGGTACGATTGAGCCAGTAATGCCATGATTTAATCGAATCAGGTCTTGCTGCCATTTCGATAATACAATGAGGTTTGGCGTTACATGATAACTTGGGAAGGATAATTCTTGTTCAGGTAAAAAGGTTGGTTCATAACACAGACTTATTCTTATGTGAATACCTTTCTTGTTCCTACTAGCGTTTTCGGCGTCCTCAATAAGCGTATAATAGTTCGATACAATAACATCTGCTTTCGGATAAGAAGATTCTGGTATCCCGTATAGCTCTGTCGTTCGTTTGACAGTTGATTTTATTGGATATTCAATCACACCGGTTTTTGGCATCAGAATGATGACTTCATGGCCACGGTCTACGAGACCATTCGTCATTTCAGCCAGCATTCTTTGTGCGCCGCCTTTACATAGAGTAATGATTTGGAAGGTGAATTTCATAATTGCATACGCTCTTTCAGATACGCTTCTTGAAGGAGCATTCTAACTTTCTTTTTCACATGACGAAGTTCTGTTCGAATGGCTTCACTGTGTCGTTGTGTTCCCATCTCACTATGCACCCGGTATTGAACAAGACATTCGTCTATATAAGAAAAGGCATGATCCTTTGCAATACGGGCCCATAAATCATAGTCATGTGTAAAACGTAATGTTTCATCAAATCCATTTAACTTTCGCAACACATCCATTTGGACCATAACTGTACAGCCGTTAATGGCACAACCTTTTCTTAAATGATGCAAAAATGCAAATCGATCCCGGAAAGAAACCCCCACTGATCCGCTTGTTACTTCTCCATATTCATTCATCAAAACATAGGATGAATAACCTATCACGCGATCGGATGCTTCTAAATCATTTACTTGCCGTTCTACTTTATGTGGTAAATAGAAATCGTCAGCACTGAGCCATGTAAAATAATCACCTGTTGCATTAGCAATTCCCGTATTTAACGCCCCTGCTGTCCCTTTATTTCCCTGTTCAATATAGCGAATTCGTCCGTAGTAAGGTTTAATTTTCTCTGTATAGAGCGTTGAACCATCATTAATCACGATCACTTCAATGTTCTTATACGTCTGGGCCAACGCACTTTCAATCGCTGCATCAATATATTCACAGTTATAAAAGGGGATAATGATTGATACTTTCTTCATACTCTCCCTCTTTTCTTTTAAGATTTTTTGACATACTCCATCATATCCCTAAGAGATTTCTCAAATGAGATAGTTGACTTCCAACCAAGTTTGTTCATCTTGTTAGATGAGTTCAATGATGCCTGTTCCTTCTTGCGTTCTAGATATGAGGCGTTTATAGGGTATGGTATTAGCTTTTGAAATTCAGCGATAACTTCTTCAAGGGTTCGATAACACCCACTTCCAATCTCGTAAGCTATGCCTACTTCACCATACTCTAGAAGCACTTGATATGCTCTCACTGCGTCTCTCACATCAAGGTAATCTCGCGTAGCAAAGGCATTAGATAATTGTATTTCTTTATCTTTATCCCGATTCTCTTCGTTAATTAGCTGTCTTGCAATCGCTGAACAAACACCAGTAGATGGACCGGGACCGATTAAGTTACATGGAACAGCTAAGATTGTTTGCATCCCATATAAATCTCCCCAGGCTTTCGCTAAGTTGGCCTGGAGTGATTTACTAAAACTATATGGGTGAGGATACGCTTTTTCTGCTTGAAGAGCAGATCCAACAATGACAATCCGACAGTTTGGCACGTGTTTTCTAGCTGCCTCCAAAAGATAAAGCGTAGCGAGCACGTTCGTTTCAAAAGTAGAGACTGGTTCTTCCCAGGACTGTTGGACATGGTTTTGTCCTGCTAAGTGAAGAATCATATCGGGCATTGTTTTGGCCATCATTTCATTTACAGCATACTGATCGCTAAGATCTACACGAAGCATTTTAGGATTTGCACTGCGGGATATTCCAATAACATGATAGTCCTGCTTTAATTTCTTAATGGCATGAGCCCCTGTAAAACCAGTTGCCCCTGTAACAAGAACCGTTTGTTTAGGCATAATCCTTCATCCATGCTTTTAACTCCTGAAGCATAGCTCGGTAAGGTTGTACGTCGTAAAAAGCATCAGTACGAGTATGAACAATCGTTCGATCTAACTTTAATTCGCTAGAAGGGATAATTGTTACATCTTCCTTTTGAAATACTTCTTTAAAAAGAGTAAGCAGCTCAAATTTCGAAACTGTCTCAGGTGCATGCAGATGGTATAGCCCTGTCGTTTCTTGTTGGATTAAAGAGTCGATCGCTTTCGCAAGCTCTAATGTCGTAACCCCATTCCAGAACGCCTGATCAAACCCTTTTATTTCACCTTTCTGTTTGAGAAACCATTGTAAGAGACCAATCCCATTTCCCTTTAGTTCAGGTCCTACAATGGAAGTTCGGACTGTCAAATGAGGGAATTCCGTTACTTCTCCGAGCCCCTTCGATTTGGCATAAACCGTGATTCCATCAGGCTGATCTGATTCTGTATAGTTGCCTTTATCTCCTTTAAAGACACAATCTGAACTTATATGAACAACTTTACCTTTTCTACGGTTCATTAATTTCACAAGTTGATGTGGCAGTAATGCATTAACCTGAAAAGCAAGTTGCTCATTTTGTTCTGCAGACTCATTCAACACGCCAATCGCATTTATCACAACATCCGGCTGGACCTCATCGATGACCGACTCTAATTGCACAGTATCAAGAACATCTAACACATATCCGTTTGGATCACTAGCATCTCTTGAAGTGAAATAAACGTCTTTATACTTTTTTTTGAAATAGGCAGTCAGAACATGACCTGCCATTCCTTTTCCTCCAAGTACTAGCAGCTTCATTAGATGAACCCACCTTTAATGAGCATGGCTTTGATTTCTGCTTTCGTCATAACATCTTCACCAGAGTTATAGTTTTTTAGAGTAACAGGTTGAAAGTTCGCATATCTCTCATTCAGACCAGTAATTTTGATTGCAGGCAAAATAACGAAGTACTCTTTGTCGTAGTACACTGTTGATTGACTTTCATATTCCGAGAAAAGTATTTCATGAAGCTTCTCTCCTGGTCTTATCCCCTGTTCACGTATTTTCACATTCTGGACGCCCGACGACTCGATGAGAACTTCCGCAAGATCTATGATTTTACAAGTTGGCATCTTCATCACAAAAATCTCGCCGCCTCTACTTTCATACGTGGCTTTGAATAGTAGTTTAATGGCGTCTTCAATCGTTAAGAAAAAACGCGTCATTTCTGGATGAGTAATGCCGATTTCAGCTTTGTTTTGAATTTGATTTTTAAAAACATGAATGACGCTTCCGTTTGTTCCAAGGACGTTTCCACCTCTCACGCATACAAAGGTAGTATTCGACTTGAGCGTGTTCGCATGAATGATCAACCGCTCACCCATTGCCTTTGAAAAACCGTAGAAATTAGATGGATTTGCAGCTTTGTCTGTCGAAATGTAAACAACTTTCTTCACATTATTCTCGATCGCCGTTTTAATCACATTTTGTGTGCCGATAACGTTTGTATTTAAAGCTTCAATCGGTTGGTCTTCACAGACAGGCACGTGCTTCAATGCAGCAAGATGGAATAAATAATCAACGCCCTTTCCAGCTTCTAATAAACCTTCTCTTTCTTTAATATCTCCGATTAGAAATGTTAGTCGTGGGTCTTGATGAAATTCCCTCTTCATTTCAACCTGGCTCGTTTCATTTCTCGATAAAACACGAATTTCTTTTGGCGATTTTTGCAACAGCTGTTTTATTAACTCATGGCCCCAGGATCCAGTTCCTCCTGTTACCAGTATCGTTTGATCACGGAACAATTTGTATTCCTCCTAAAATAAATTTCACTACTCGGTCTGATACATTTAAATCCTCATAACCAGTTGGAATCATCCAATTTGGTTGATGATAAAGCATTACGTCAACAGCTCGTTTTATACTCGCAGCATCAATGCCTGAGATCATATTGCTTCCACATGCGATCGTCTCAGGACGTTCAGTTGTGGATCGAACTGTAACAGCTGGTACCCGGAACAAACAACATTCCTCTTGCACTGTTCCGCTATCTGTTAGAACGCAGAACGCTGACTTCTCAAGTCTCACAAAGTCAATAAATCCAAACGGCTCGTGCAGTTCAATAAGCGAGTCCAAGCTATCAGCATATTCTGCCGTTAACTTTGATTTGGTTCTTGGATGAATACTGCAAATAATTCTCTTCTTATATTCCATCGCAATGAGGGTTAACCCATCGAAGATTTCTTTCAATTTCTTCGGATGATCTACATTCTCAGCTCGATGAATCGTCACTAGAAAATAGTCTTTTTCTTCTAGCTTCAGCGAACGTAAAATGTCACTTTGTTGAATCGATGATTCGTAGTGCGTTAGTACCTCAAGAATAGGATTACCAGTAACGTAAATTCTGTTTGATGGAAACCCTTCTCTTAATAGATTTTCTCTACTTTGAGGAGTGTAGGGCAAATTATAGCTAGATACAGCATCGATCACTTTACGATTTTTCTCTTCAGGTACTTCAAGATCAAAACAGCGATTTCCAGCTTCCATATGTGTGACAGGAATGTTTAAACGCTCCGCCAGCACAGCACATAAAGCTGAATTCGTGTCTCCCAGAATTAAAATACGATCTGGTTGATGTGTGAGGAGAATTTGCTCTACCTTCATGAACATGAAAGATAGCTGCTCTCCTAATGAAGAAGCTTTATTTGAAAGCATGTAATCTGGTGATCGAATGCCCATTTCTTTAAAAAACACATCTCGGAGAGAAGGTGCTGAATTCTGTCCTGTATGGATGAGGATGTGTTCATCAGCTAATTGATCGAGTTTATCGATGATCAAACTTAATCTAATAATTTCTGGTCGTGTGCCCAGTATTGTCGCAACCTTCATGTCGGCCCTCATTTCTTACACTTTTTTTACACTAATTAACTTATGTATGAAACGGTAACCCGCAATGGACAATCTCCTAATTTTGAAAAACTACTTTATAATGCCCTTTTTTTCTAAAAGGGGGAGGCCTGTCTATTCCCTCCCTCGTTAGTCCGCATAGGATAAGCTATCCTGATAAGGGAGGAGGTCACTTATGCCTAAGCAAATTTTTGATTATAACAAAAGCGTTCCAACAGCTTTTAGCAATTCAATTGTTCGAAACATTCCACGCTCTCCTTCTCGTGTAACGCTAGCTAGTTTCGGACTATACGTTCCCAATCAAGTAAGCGAAGTTGAACTTAATGCGACTATCGGGGTTAGAGCGACTGCTTTAAATCCAACAATACTTGTTACAATCTACAGAAACTCTATGGTTATTTTCAGTACACGTGTTTCTATTGATGTGAGCGTAGCAGATTATCAAACAATATCTTTCACTGCTGTCGACAATAATCCCCCAGGCGGTTATTATGACTACTCTCTACGAGCAGAGTTAGATCAAAGCCTTATTATTCTTGATAGCGCCAATGCAGTTGGACCCATAACCCTTACTGGAATTTCGTTTGGGTAATGAGAAAACGAGACCGAAATTGGTCTCGTTTTTTATTCGATATTTTTTTCTTCATGCATAATGTAATAAAAGCAGGATGGGAGGCTAACGATGAAAGTTCTTTTTGTCTATTATTTACCGAGTGGTGGTGTTGAAACATTAAATCGAGAAAGATGTCTTGCCCTTAAAGAGGCAGGCGTCTCATGCGAACTTCTGTATATGCAACAAGGAAGCGGCTATGCCAATATTCGTGATATACCTGTTTATGTGACGAATAATGATCAAGAGATCCAAGCATTAATCGAAAAAAATAATTATACGCTCATTATGGTATGCTCCGATCATTTATTTCTTAAGCGTATTCGAACTCTCGGATATGAGGGGAAGTTGATTTATGAAATACAGGGCCTCGGAACCATGCCAGAAGCTGAATGGTGGATGCAGCGAGCCCATCGTCATGTGACGACCTATGCTGATGCAATTTTTTATCCTCGCACGCCTCACCTTGCTTCATTAGTGGAAAAATATATTCCGAATTTCCCTGTTTATTCTT
Source organism: Pseudalkalibacillus sp. NRS-1564 (assembly GCF_050467905.1). NCBI lineage: Bacteria > Bacillati > Bacillota > Bacilli > Caryophanales > Fictibacillaceae > Pseudalkalibacillus > Pseudalkalibacillus sp. NRS-1564. Next base: position 58,994 of record NZ_JBITPM010000008.1, read on the forward strand.
TCCATAATTGTTTTGATACAGATCGGTTTAAATATATTAACTCGCCATCGATTTCTTCTGCTCCCATTATCGGATGGGTGGGTCGGTTGGAGTCCAATAAAAATTGGCGTGGTTTCCTGGAATACGTTTTTGAACTACGAAAACGACAACCTAATTTAGTTATATGGATGTTTCATGATCCTACATTGGCGTTTACGAGCGAAAAGGAAGCATTTGAGACTTTATGCTGTGAACTTGGACTGAATGAAATTATCACTTGTTACTCCAATGTGCCTAATGTAGAAATGGCCAAGTATTTTTCCATGATCGGTGATTCAGGTGGATTTTTATGCTCTACTTCGTTAGTGGAAGGCTTTGGTTATGCATTAGTTGAAGCGATCAGTTGTCACTGTCCAGTCGTAACGACAGATTCAGATGGTGTAAGAAGCTTTGTCCTTCATAATCAATCAGGTAAACTTATTGACCTCTCCGATATGAGTGATGCTGTCAATGAAGGTATAGACCTTTTGACAAATAAAACGTTAAGAAACGCCCTTATACTTCAAGCTAAGAATCACATCGCTTACAACTTGGATCCAAAAAAATACGCTTCTCGATTTATTGATATGATGAAAAACTCATAAAAAATAGCACATTCATATAACGTTATGAATGTGCTTAATCATTTCTTCGACCCTTATCGAGGTTAGGTGCCGTTCTCTCACCATTTCAAAGCCTTTCTGAGAGATGTGCCGTCTTTCTGTCTCGTTCACTAAATAATAATTTACTTTCTCAGAGAAATTGCTGTTATCAATTGCCACAAAGGTTTCTTCATTCTTGAATCCTAAATCTTCTAGTTCTTTAGTTACTGGAGCAAGAAGTAGCGTATTGCAAGCGAGCGTTTCAACATATTTAAGTAATGGATAGTGATAAATGGAATTGCAAGTCAGAAACGGTTTAGCACGGTTTAATTCGCGGGCATATACTTCTCCTACTACTCCAGAATCGATCTCCTTGTCATAGCCAGGATGAGAATGGTACTTAAACCCCTTCTTTTTATTTAAGTGGTCGTACATTTGATTTCGAAATGGGTATAGCTTCGATATCATCGATCCCATCATCAAAATATTAATATCTTTGTTAAGTTGATAGTCATGATAAATAACCTCTGGTACATGGTGTGGAAACCAAACCATTTCGCTTTGAAACTCTTGAAATGATTCCATGAATGCGTCTCGGTAATGAGTAAAGATAACTGATGGTTGAACACGTTTCATCATTCTTTTACGTGAGGCAACTTTGTAATGCAAATCATGCATCATGATACCGATCGGAATATCGGTATTCTCTAATCCTGTAATGTAACGGCCATAAGTAGGATGAAAATCATTCATTAAAATAAAATCTGGCTTCACTCTTAACATGGAAAGAATCGATTGAATGTCGCCATGACTATGCCAAATCGTGAGAGCAGATTGTTTTTGTAATTCTGCAATTAAATACGAAGTACTTTTTTCTATATAATGTGAAACATCATTTGTTATAAAAAGAATCGATATTCTCTTCAACTAGTTCCACTCCTATTCAAAAAAAGGTTTCAAAATCTGAAACCTTTTTTAAATACCTATTAGTATTCGATACATACTATTTTATCAATTGGCATTACAAGTGTTCCAAATCCGCCTGATCCCACTTGATTAAAAATAACGAAGTCATGCCCTACTTCTTGTACTGTAACCCCACTAAGATAAGGATTCCCTAATTCTTCTTGAGTGTTAAATGTATAAACGTAGTCAATTGTAGTATTGCTTGCCTTCATCTGGCACAAAAGTCCTTTAAGTCGTAACATATCATCCATCCTTTTTTTATTATTTCGGTAGTACCACTCCCGTTCTATTAATCATATGAAAGCAATACAAGCTTGTATGGACAATATGCTCAATCTAAAGAAAATTGGACGAATTCTATCTAGCGTTGCACCTAATTTCTAATAAATGGTTGAATATCCGGTGCAACTTGTACCTTCTTTAATACATTATAGTAGACCTGACCTTTTCAGTATCGGGTAAATATGTTTAGAAAGGATGTCGATTAATTGAGTACTTTATTCTCAGATGAATTCTGTCCAAAGAGTAAAAAATATTACGATTCTAAGTGGGATCGTAAGCATGATTCAAAGTGCGATAAGAAAGACGAAGATAAGCAGCGTAAATGCAAATGCGATAAGGACGACCATCATTCAAAATGGACGAAGCATGATGGAGAATGGAAATTAGAAGTACACTGTAATTGCAAGTGTGAAAAAGAGGAACACCATTCAAAGTGTGAGGAAAAGCATGATAAGAAAGAACACGATTGCATCTCTTCTCTCTTGAAAGAACTAGCGCACCACCATCATGAATTGCTACTTCCTAGAAGACCACAGGTTTATCTTCAAATGAAAGGTACAGCAGGGTTTGTTATGCTTGAAACAGGAATAAAAGGGCCAACACCTTTTACACTCGTTAGCTATAATCATAAAACTAACTGTGCAAAATTCACTTATGAATCTTGTAATGACGTATCTCCACAGGTTTATATTGTTGATACAAATTCATTAAGTGGCATCTCAATCGCTGATCAAGCATAAAAAAAACCACGACAAATGTCGTGGTTTTTTCAATCATGTCGCGATAATATTATATCCACTATCCACATGAATCATCTCACCAGTAATTCCACCAGAAAGATCACTCATTAAGAATAGCGCTGTGTTTCCGACGTCTTCTTTCGTTACAGTACGACGCATCGGAGATTTCTCTTCAATCTCTTTAATTACAGAGTTGAAATCATTAATTCCTTTTGCAGCAAGTGTACGGATTGGCCCAGCCGAAATCGCGTTTACACGGATGTTGTCTTTTCCAAGGTCGTTCGCAAGGTATTTCACACTTGCGTCAAGCGAGGCTTTTGCTACGCCCATGACGTTGTAGTTGTTCACAACACGTTCGCCACCAAGGTAAGTCATCGTAAGGATGCTTCCTCCTTCAGTCATAAGTGGACGAGCTGCTTTTGAAACAGCTGTGAGTGAATATGAGCTAATGTTATGCGCTAGCAAGAAACCTTCGCGCGTCGTTTCAAGATACTCGCCCTTTAATTCTTCTGTTTTCGCGAAGGCGATACAGTGAGCAAGTCCGTGAATAACACCAACTTCTTCTTTAATCTGAGCGAATGTCGCTTCGATTTCTTCATCATTCGTAATATCACACGGTAAAATAATAGAATCATCACGATCTAGCGTTCCAGCAAGGTCGCGAACATTCTTCTCAAGACGCTCACCTGCGTAAGTAAAAATCAATCTAGCACCGGCACTGCTTAGCGCCTGCGCAATTCCCCAGGCAATGCTTCGTTTGTTTGCAACGCCCATGACAACATATGTACGGTTCTCAAGAGACAGGTTCATATCCATGCTCCTCCTCGAATTTATTATTAGTTATTAGCACCACGTCCTAAGTATAACATGCTTTAGTGAACATGCACCATGTGGATTTCTTCAACCTTTACTTGTTTGAATATTTCGTCTCTCATAACCGCATATTGGACACTCAAATATGACGTTTTGATTTGACTGAGCTGTAAGAGATTCTTCCATATCACAACTTCCTTTACATACAGGACAAACCACTTTCGGACTTTCAACATCCATTTACCTTCACCCTCCATTCATAACCGTATGGTAAAAAGTATCACCTTGTTCGTCGCATTTATGCTCCCTTCATATAAACGTAAAAAACCCCCTCTCTCTAAGAGAAGGGGCTGAAAATTAATAACTTAGCAACGTTCGAACTTCTTCTACACTATCGCTACTTCCTGTCACAATTAAGCGATCACCAATTCGGAGCTCAGTGTCACCATGAGGGACAATCGAATCCTTACCTCGGAAAATACGTACTATGATCGTATCACCGAGATATGGGAAGCTACGCAGTGGCACACCGTTGTATTCCACATTGTTCATGTTAATTTGATATAGCGCATTTTCTTCACGAGTGAAGATATTAACGACTCCAGGAGACTCGATGAGCGCTTTTAACAAGGCTTTTGTTGAGAAGAAAACAGAGAATACATCAATATTAAGCTCTCTTAGCTGATCGGCTATTTCTGTTAATTCAATTCGAGCAATGACGCGATCTGTTCCATATTCTTTCGCGAATACCGCAATATCCGAGTTCGTTTCATCATCTCCAGAAGAAATGAGGAGGATATCGGCATCGAAGACAGAGCTTTTCTTTAGTGTATCAATGCTATAATCCGAAAGCTCAATTACTTTAAAATGACTGCTTTGTTTCTCAGAGTCCACTTTCTCCTGCTTCGTATGATAAATCGATGTTTCATAATTAGCAGGATTAAGTTCCAGCGAGATAGGCAAAGTGATTTGGTTTGCTCCGATGATCGCCAGCTTCTTCGCATGAGAGCTTTCTTCTGGCTTCGGCATTAGTTTCTTGAAAAGAATTGGTGCTAGAATACAGCTCATAATCGCCACTAAGATTAAAGCAGATGACAGCTGATCATCAATGATATCAATTCGTTCTCCGATTTCAGCTGCTGCAATAACGAGAGAAAGCGTTGATGTTAGCAACATGCCAGAACCGAGAACCGTTTTCGTATCATACCATTTTTTCAATACAACAACGGGCACTAATTTTGAAGCAAAGAGCGCAATCAACAGTAATGGAATAAGAATTAACACTTTAGGATCCTGGAAAAGTGACCAGATATCTAGCTCTACCCCAACCATTACGAAGAAAATAGGAATGAGAAAGCCATATCCAAATGAATCGAGCTTTTGCACGAGTTCCGTATTTGGTGAGAGCAAGGAAACGAGTGCACCGGCAAGAAAGGCACCTAAGATATTTTCCGCTCCAACCGTTTCAGAGATACCGACTAATACAATAATTAACGTAAAGACGGCTCTCGTACCAATTTGAATGGTCCCCTTGGACATCGTCTCGATAAAGGAAAGATGTCGGAAGTAAGCCCCAAGGAAATAAAGCAAAATTCCTGCTCCAAAGAGTATGAGAAGCAGCCACATGTTCCCTTCTCCCCCTGAATTCAGGGAAACAAAGATCGCCAGTAAAATCATTGTAGCCAAGTCAGCTATAACGGCGATTAATAGAATCGTTTGACCGATACTACTCTTCATTATGTTTGCGTCTTTTAACGTAGGAACCACTACACCAAGCGATATGGTTGAAATGATTAACGTCATAAAGAAGGCATTATCCGTATACCCAAGTACAACGAATAGAAGAGACAATAGGTACGATACAAGAAATACAAAAATAAAGACGATAAACGAGACGAGAACACGATTCGGTTCGAGTTTACCGCTTGGTAGCTTTACTTTTTTCTTTTTACTCGCAAAAACCGAGAAATCGATCTCAAGACCACTTAGGAACATCAAGAAGATAAAACCAAGAGTTGATAGCGTATCAAGCCAAGTATCTCCTTGAACAAGGTTAAATCCACTTTGTCCAATGAAAATTCCGGCGATAATCTCGGCAACTACGACTGGCAAAAAGTTCAGTCTGAAGCGGTGTAAGATAAACGGTATTAAAAATGCGATTACGACTACGATAACAAGTGATGATACGGATGCACCGTGTTCCATTTCTTTCCTCCTTCAAACGTCTGCATTGTCAATTAATCTTTAGACTAATTGACTCATAAATGCAGTCGCCATTCCAAAATAAATAAGTATACTGATAATATCATTAATAGTTGTAATGAACGGCCCTGAAGCAACCGCAGGGTCTATGTTAAGTTTGTGCATTAAGAGTGGGACTAGCGCACCAGCAAGAGTGGCAACAATCAACGTAAATAATAACGAAAAACCAACTAATAAGCCAAGTAAAAAGGTTCCTTTCCACAAGAAAATAATAATGGTGACGAGAATACCTGACGTTGCACCGGTAATTAGTCCAGTTCCTGCTTCTCTTACTATTAACGCCCACTTACTATTCTCTTCAAAATCTCCAGTAGCAAGACCTCTTACAACAACAGCAAGCGCTTGTGTTCCTGTGTTACCTGCCATTCCTGCAATAAGTGGAATAAATACCGCTAGCAATGGGACTTTATCAAGGGTTACCTCAAACTGACCAATTAAGCTTGCTGTCATCATTCCAAGAAACAGGAGAATAATGAGCCATGGTAACCTTTTTTTCGCTGATGAGAATGGATTACGGTCAAACGAACCGTCATCTGAAATAGCGGCAAGCTTTGAATAGTCCTCTGAAGCTTCTTCCTCAATAACGTCAACAATATCATCGTGTGTGATAATACCGAGCAAATGGTTTTGGAAGTCGAGAACCGGAAGTGCTAGAAAATCATAATCTCTCATAATTCTAGCGGCTTCTTCCTGATCTTCACCGACCGAAATGGAAACAACCCGCTCATTCATAATCTCTTCTATTAACGTATCTTCTTCTGCAATAATTAAATCTCTAAGAGAAATAACCCCGACGAGCCTTTTCTGTTCATCTAATACGAATATATAGTAAATGGTCTCTGCTTCAGGTGCTTCACGTCTCAGTATTTGCATCGCTCGCTTCACCGTTTGGTGTGCTCGAATCGATACAAATTCTGTTGTCATGATACTACCAGCTGTTTTTTCTTCATAATGAAGAAGTTCTTTAATTTCGTCAGCTGCATCATCATCCATAATGGTTAAGTAACTTGCAATCTGTTCAGGGTTTAGTTCATTTAATACGTCTACTGCGTCATCGGCATACATCTCTGCAAGCATTTTAGCTGCATAAGCTGGCTCCATCTCCGAAATGTATTCTTCTTGCTCTTCAATATCAAAATTCTGAAAGATTTCGGCCATTTCTCTTGGTGATAAATAGGTGTACACAAGCAGCCTGATTTGTTCTGATACGGTTAAGAAGAATTGAGACTGTTCATAAGGGTGAATATCTAGAAACAATTCTCGAAAGGCATCGATTCTTTCTTGTTCTAAATGATGGACAAGTGCTTCGTACAAAGCTTGCGTTTCTTGCTCCTGGTAAGCCACTCTGCACACCTCCTTGATGTTTTAGTAACAAAGTGCGTAAATACTCAAATATGGCTATATCATTTATCGTTTATTTCCGATAAGCTTTTCTAAGGATGAACGTTTTTTCTACTTATCAGTGTCATAAAGTAAAATTACCTTCCTATCTTAGTCGGTGTGTAGTTATTTTGTCAAAAATAAATACAGGAACCGATTTGCAAATGGAAGGATTTCAGATAAGATAGGAATTGTGATTAAAAGAAGGAACGCTTTTCTTTAGAAAGGATTATATCATGAACAATGACAATCAAACACCATGGCAACAAATAGATTTCACACTTTTATTCTTTGTCTTTCTCCTGATGTGCATTAGTACTGTCGCTATTTATAGTGCGCAGGCTTCACTACCTGGAGAATTAAAAAACTTCAACTTCGCAGGCAGACAGCTAACGTGGTATTTCGTTGGTGCGTTTGTCCTCTCGCTCACACTGGTCATTGATTTTGATCGCTTTAAACAATTATCCTGGTATCTCTATGGATTTGGAATTCTTCTTCTAATCTTGCTTGCGGTTAGTCCTGAGTATATTGGAAGTTATCAAATTGCTCCGATTCGAAATGGGGCAAAAAGCTGGTTTGTGCTTCCTGGTTTAGGAAGTGTACAGCCATCAGAGTTTATGAAAATTTTCTTAATTATTACGATCGCTTCTACAGCGGTGAATCATCATGAAAAAAACCCAACAAAAACCATTCAAACAGACCTTTTGTTATTAGCCAAAATTTTCGGTGTGGCAGCTGCACCTCTTCTTATCGTTATGGCCCAGCCTGACCTCGGAACAGCGATGGTTTTTACCGCTATTGTTGTTAGTATTACATTAGTATCAGGCGTACGCTGGCGACTTCTCTCTCTTTTAAGTTTACTAGGGGTTGCAGGAATATCTGCTCTTGTCTTTATTTTCTTTAAGTTTCCGGCCTTCTTTAAAGCCTACTTACTTGATGAATACCAGCTCGCTCGCTTCTATGGCTGGCTTGCTCCTGAAGAGTATACAGATGCAGGCTATCAAGCGACGAAAGCGATCCTTGCCATCGGCTCTGGTAAATTAGAAGGGAAAGGATACGCTGACGGTACTGTTTACTTCCCTGAAGCGCACACTGACTTTATTTTTGCTGTGATTGGAGAAGAATTCGGATTCATCGGAGCAAGTATTACGATCTCCATTTTCTTCATGCTAATCTATCGAATGATTCATACAGCCCTTGAAAGCAATGAGTCCTTCGGAAGCTATTTGTGCGCAGGCGTTATCGGGATGCTAACATTCCAGGTATTCCAAAACATTGGAATGACCATTCGAATATTGCCGATAACTGGTATTCCATTACCATTCGTAAGCTATGGCGGAAGTGCACTTTTAACCTACATGATTGCAGTCGGGCTCGTATTAAACGTCCGATCTCGAACGAAAACGTATATGTTTGAATAACCTGCCAATATGGCAGGTTTTTTTATTTGGCCTTTAACCTTGATACATACTCGTTCAATAGGGTAATGATAAAGAGATGAGATAGGAGGGTGCCAATTGTTAGACATTATCAGCGATATACACGGATGTTATAAAGAACTGAAAGAACTAACCAAACGAATCGGATATTCATAGGAAAGTGGAATTCCCGTCCATCCTGACAGCAGAAAACTCGTCTTTCCTGGTGATATCACCGATCGTGGAAAAGAATCTCTTGCTGTGATTGACGTAGTCTCACAACTCGTTAGCACCGGACAGGCTTACTATTGCCCTGGGAACCATTGCAATAAGCTTTATCGGTATTTTATCGGCCGAAACGTTCAGCAAACACATGGACTGGAGACAACAATTGCTGAACTAAATGCTCTCCCAAATGATGAGAAAGAGGCTGTGAAAAGGAAATTCATCTCTCTTTATGAACATGCACCACTCTATTTATCCCTCGATGACGGGGAAATAATTGCTGCACATGCGGGAATACCTGAACATTATATCGGACAAGTTGGGAAAAAAGTAAAAACATTTGTCCTCTACGGCGACATTTCAGGAGAATCTCATCCGAACGGCATGCCTATTCGAAGAGACTGGGCTAAGCATTATAACGGAGAATCTCTTATTGTTTATGGGCACACTCCAGTGAAAGAACCAAGATGGGTGAATCATACAATAAACATTGACACAGGATGCGTGTTTGGAGGCAAACTGACTTCGCTTAGCTATCCGGAATTGAAAACAACTTCTGTTCAATCATCAATGCCTTATGTTCCTGAGAAATTCACTTCTTTCGAATGAGACATAACATATCCTCTTCAAGCTCTGAAACAAACCGGAGTTTTTTTTCTAGGAAAGGATGATAGAACTCAAGCTTCGCACTATGTAACGCTTGTCTATTTATTAATGCATGCGTTCCACCATAGAGATCATCACCTAAGAGCGGATGACCAAGATAAGACATATGAACTCTAATTTGATGGGTTCTCCCCGTTTTTAGCGATAATTCAAGATGGGAGAATCCTTTATAATGATTTATTGTGCGGTAACTCGTTAATGCGTGTTGTCCATTAGGGCGAACGGCCCTTTCAATGATACTCCCCTCTTTCCTCCCTATTGGCGCATCGATTTCACCTTCTCCTTTAACTTCTCCATGAACAAGTGCAACGTATTGTCGTTTCATCTCTTTGTTTTTCTGCTGTCTTGAAAGAAGGTCATGTGCATAGCGGTGCTTCGCAAATAAAACGAGTCCAGATGTATCTCGATCCAAACGATTAACAGCGTGGATCGTTCGATCTAGCTTATGCGAATGATAATAGTAGAGAACACCCTCTGCGAGTGATTCTTTTGAATGACGAGATGGAATCGTCGGTAGGCTTGCTGGCTTATTGATAAGTAAAAAGTGCTCATCCTCATAACAAATACGAAGTTCCATCTCTTTAGCTACCATCGTTTCGCTCACAGTTTCTTTTGGAAATAAGACTTCCACCGTATCGTCTTTCCTTAAAACAGCTCTAACGGTTTGATTGATGTTATTAACCGTAAGTTTTCCTCCATTGAATTTAATATCTGTTAACATACTTCTTGATAAATTCTTTTCCGTAAGAAGGAATTCCCTTAGCAGCATCCCTTCATCCTTCTCTTCTACGTTCCACGTCATTCTAACGCTCAAGCAAACTCACCTCGTGTATTATAAAATTTTTCATGATAGGCATTCTTTTGTAATAGAGCGAAAAAAACAGCACCGTTCAACTCATGAACAGTACTGCCTCGCTTTAATATACTTCATCGACAAATGATTCCTTTACTCTTTTCCAGAAAGGAAACGGTCTAAAACGCGCGAATCTTACCTTCTCTTCTGCTACTCGATATTGAATGGACTTTACATCTTGTTGCAATAAGAACAGATGGTCAATCGTAATTTGAAAGTCAGCATCGTTCACCGGTCGCAGAAGACACGTATGATGCTGCGGAAGCACAAGTGGAGATCCTACAGTACGAAAGACGCGATTGTTGATAGATGCCATTTCTGAAAGTTGAATGGAAGGAAGTGCGGGATGAATGATCGCCCCGCCCAACGCTTTATTATAGGCTGTACTACCAGATGGCGTTGAAATACAGAGACCGTCTCCTCTAAACGTTTCAAACAGATCACCTTTTATTTCAACATTCATCACTAAAGATCCCTCTACACTTTTGACTGTACATTCATTTAGCGCAAGATAGCGGTTCTCTTTGGAACTATTTAAATAGCGAACCGTTACTTCAAGCAATGGATATTCTACAATTTGAAAAGGAGTCCTTGCAATATGGATGACGAGCTTTTCGACTTCTTCAGGGGTCCAGTCCGCATAGAAACCTAAGTGTCCAGTATGAACACCTACAAAGGCTGTTTGATCCAGGCGATCTTGATAATGATGAAAAGCGTGTAGTAGTGTCCCATCACCGCCAACCGAAATGACAATATCCGGTTCTGCTTCATCATAGTCCAGATCGAAATCACGTAAATAATTTTTGATGCGCTGCTGAAGTTGATTGGAGGTTTGATCCCCTTTTGACTTTACCGCAAATTTCAATTTAGGCACCTCGTCTAGTTTAGTTTTCAGCTTTCTTTTTGTTCATTTTCTTTCTTTTGCATAAAGATTTTCTGAGCTTCCTTAATCTCACCGCGAATTTCAGACATTTCATCATCAAGTTTGGAAGCTGCTTCAGCGGCTCGTTGGAGGCGCTTTTTGACATCATCAGGTATTTTCTTATTGTATTTATAATTCAAAGAATGCTCAATTGTCGCCCAGAAATTCATAGCAAGTGTTCGAATTTGTATTTCAACGAGCAGCATTTGTTCTCCTTGAATCGTTTGAACTGGATACTGAACGACCACATGGTATGATCGATAGCCGCTTACTTTCTGATTCGTCACATAATCTCGTTCCTCAACGATATCAAAATCTTTTCTACCACGAAGGTGATGAATGACTTTATTAATATCTTCTACGAACTGACACATCACACGAACACCTGCAATATCATGCATTTCTTCCTGCAGTCTATTGAGCGGTATGTGTTTCGTTTTGGCTTTATCAAGAATACTTGAAATCGGCTTTACTCTCCCAGTAACAAATTCAACAGGTGAATGATCATCCGCCTTTTCAAATTGCTCTCGAATGCCTTTCAATTTCACTTTCAATTCATTTACTGCTTGTTTATACGGTGCTAAAAATTCTTCCCAATTTTTCATCCAACCACCACCAACGACGATATCTATTATGACGCTGTTAGGAATACTTTCTCAACAGCTTGATTCATCACTTCTCCATAATTCGAATTATCTTTAATATTCTCAACAAGATAGGAAAGTTCCTCTTTTAGATCAGTAAGTTCTATAGATGTGTCATCCTCGGAAGTAACAACCACGTTCACGTCCTGATTGAGCACGTTTGCTAACATTGGCCATACTTCCTCTTGGAAACGAATATATGTATACCCTTCTCCCCCATCGAGTAAATACACAAATGACAAGGAGTCGGAATCCACTAACATATTTCCAGTAGCTGTATAGGAAGTAAGGTCCACTTTTTCATTCAGACCAAAGGTAAGTGTGTGATCTGATAATTCCCCTGTAATGATGTAGTATTGTTCTGGCACAAATACCTCTCCTTTCGTTATTTCCAAGTATGTATCACCTAATAGTTTATCACAATGCAGTGGGAGATTTCACCGTTGTTGTTCTGAATAAAGACATATGCCATAATTCTTTTATATTCATCTAAATGGAGGGTTCACTTATGGCACAGGAAGTAGAAATCGAATTTAAAAATATGCTCACAAAAGAAGAGTATGCCTCTTTACTTGATTACTATAAATTAGAAGAGAACATTAAAACACAAACTAATGATTATTTTGATACAAAGAATTTTATGATTCGTGAAAAAGGAGCTGCGTTACGTATTAGAAACAAGAATGACAAATTCGTATTAACATTAAAGCAGCCTGCCGAGGAAGGACTGCTTGAGACACATCAAGCCGTATCGCAAGAAACCTTTGAAGAGATCAAGAAGGACGGCACACTTCCTGATGGAGAAGTAGCATCGCAGCTAAACGAACTAGGAATTCCATCTCCGCTCCACCACTTAGGACGATTAACGACACATAGAGCTGAATACCAAACGACTCACGGACTGCTCGTCCTCGACCATAGTGAATACCTAGGGAGAGAAGATTTCAAACTTGAGTTTGAAGTCTCTGATTTCACGACAGGAGAGCGTGCCTTCACGTCCCTTCTTCATCAGCATCAAATTCCAAAGAGAAAGACAAATAATAAGATTCTTCGATTCTTCCTAGCATCCCAAGAACAGGCCTAAACGGTCCTGTTCTTTTTGTTTGGCAATGATTTCAAATCGGATTATTTGCTGTTACGTAGGGAGGTTGCTAAAATGAAATTGTAATTAAGTTCTACCTTCCAAAGGGGAAAATGAATATGAAACAAAACATGTATGATCATATCGGCGGTGCGCAGCTTGAACGGCTAGTGACTGCTTTTTATAATCGGGTTTCACAGCATCCCGAATTAAAACCTATCTTTCCAGATGATTTAACTGAAACAGCTAGAAAACAAACTCAATTCCTAACTCAATTTCTCGGAGGGCCGCCTCTATATTCCGAAGAACATGGGCACCCTATGTTAAGAGCGAGGCATCTCCCATTCGAGATAACACCCAAACGTGCGACAGCATGGCTTTCTTGCATGGAGTTAGCAATGGATGAGGTTGAACTAGACGAAGATTTACGAGAACATCTCCTAACAAGGTTAACGTTCACTGCTCATCATATGGTTAACTCGGGTGATCAGGAAGAGAAAGGAGAATCGAATTGACACCGAATGCTACTGGTTCCTATTGCGATTCTTACAATCCAAATGGACAATCCGATACAGCTTGCACGACTACATCTCAAAAAGGTAAACCTATCGAGATCTATTCATTTATTGATCCGCTTTGTCCTGACTGCTGGGGTCTCGAACCGATCATTAAGAAATTACACCTAGAATATGGACATACCTTCCGCATTAGACATCTAGTTGGCGGTAATATAAAATCATTTAACTCGTTTAAACGAAAAAATGAAGGCATCACAACACACGCTGATGTCGCTGAGCGTTGGGAACGTACAGCCAGTCGCTCTGGGATGTCCTGTGACGGTGATTTGTGGTATGAGGACCCTATGGATACCCCTTATATCGCATCAATTGCTATCAAGGCTGCAGAGCTTCAGGGAAAGCTTCCAGGATTTCGTTTCCTAAGGAAAATGAGAGAACTTCTTTTTATCCAAAAGCAAAACATGACAAAAGAAGAAAATCTAGTTCAAGCAGCAAAAGAAACCGGACTTGATGTAGAAGAATTCCAGAAAGATCTTCACTCACAAGCTGCTGTAAAAGCATTTCAATGTGACTTAAAGATCTCTTCAGAAATGGAAGTAAATGAACTTCCTACCCTTGTTTTCTTCAATGAAAATATTGAAGAAGAAGGTCTTAAAATTACAGGACTTTATGAATATGATGTGTATGTTAGAATTCTGACAGAAATGCTTAAAACAACACCAACGCCAGAGCCTCTTCCGTCGCTAGATGAATTCATGGACCGCTATCACTTTGTCGCAACAAAAGAAGTGGCGGTCGTTTACGACATGAGTTGCGACGAGGCAGATGCCGCTATGAAGAAGCTCGCCTTGAAGCAAAAGGTAGAGAAAGTGCCCGCGAAACATGGATGTTTCTGGCGCACTGTAAAAAGTTAAGATCGGGCTTCAAAAAAAGAATGAACCAGCATGGTTCATTCTTTTTTTGTTCTTACCATTCATTTACCTCTCCCCTTCCAAGTAAGTATATGCTTCATCATTTCTCATAACTATAATACGAGGAGGGAAATTCATGACGCGTTTTCTCATCTTACTAGGTGCGGCACTCATCATCGTTAGCTTTGTCATGTTTATCATGGGATTATTAAGATTTATTCCTGTGCCTATTGGTGGAGCTCTTTTGTTTCTTTCTATTCTTTTTACCGTTAGCATGTACAATTCCAGAAACCAATTCAAAGGATTTAACCGCTAAAAAAAGCCTTCTCTAGTAGTAGAGAAGGCTTTTTAGCGGCTTAGCTTATGAAACCTATTCGTCTTCGAATAACAGATTCTCCATTTCGTTAAGAATGGATTCAAATACATCTAGTGCGTCACTGATTGGTTTAGAAGAAGTCATATCTACTCCGGCCTTTTTCAAGACTTCAATCGGATAATCTGAGCTTCCTGCTTTTAAGAAATCAATGTATCTTGAGACGGCTTCATCGCCTTCTTCAAGAATTTGATTTGAGAGGGATGCAGCTGCGCTAAATCCAGTCGCATATTGGAATACATAGTAATTGTAATAGAAATGAGGAATACGCGCCCACTCAAGTGCAATTTCATCATCAATCACAAGATCGTCACCAAAATACGTTTTGTTAAGATCATAGTAGATCGAGGAAAGAAGATCTGGCGTCAACGGCTCACCATCTTGCGCTCTTTTGTGAATCGCATGCTCAAACTCAGCAAACATCGTTTGTCTAAACACGGTTCCTCTGAATCCTTCTAGATAGTGGTTTAATAAATAAAGCTTTTCCTTTTTGTCTGAAGTGTTTTCGAGCAAATAATGATTCAGTAACGATTCATTTGTCGTTGAAGCAACTTCAGCTACAAAAATAGAATAATTTGCGTATGGATAAGGTTGGTTTTCTCTTGTGTAATAACTATGAACCGAATGGCCGAACTCGTGAGCGAGCGTAAATAAATTATTCACGTTATCTTGCCAGTTCATTAAAATATATGGACGTGTTCCATACGTACCTGAAGAGTAAGCCCCACTTCTTTTACCTACGTTTTCTTGCACATCTACCCATCGGTTTGAGAAGCCTTCCTCTAAGATCTCTTTGTACTCTTCTCCGAGCGGAGCTAATCCTTTGAGAATATAATCTTTCGCTTCTTTATATGAAACCTCCATCTTCACTTCTGGTACAAGTGGTGTATAGAGATCATACATATGAATGTCATCAAGACCAAGTGCTTTCTTTCGAAGGTTTACATAGCGATGCAATAGATCAAGTCGATTGTGCACTGTTTCCACAAGGTTGTCATAGACGTCTTCTGGAATGTTATTACTATCAAGTGCAGCTTGTCTTGCCGAATCATAATTACGCACGCTAGCATAATAATTGTCTTTCTTAACTGTTCCACTTAGTGTCGAAGCGAAAGTATTCTTGAATTTCCCATACGTTTCATAGACTGCCTTGAACGCATCTTTTCTTACACGTCGGTCGCTACTCTCAAGAAAACGAATGTAGCGTCCGTGTGTAACTTCCACTTCGTCCCCATTCTCATCCTTAATCGTTGGAAACTTCATATCTGCATTATTTAACATACCAAACGTGTTGCTTGAACTATTCGTTACGTCGCTAACACCAGCCAGAATGGCTTCTTCTTCCTTAGATAAAACGTGCGGACGCTCTCGATTGATTTCGTCTAATGCTTGCTCATAAAGTTTCAGTTCTTTCTTTTCGTTCAAATACTGCTTGATGGTTTCTTCGGGTACGCTTAGAATTTCTGGTACAACAAAAGCGAGCTCACTACTCACCTGCGTCGCAAGATTAGCTGCACGATCATTAAGACCCTGGTAATGCGAGTTTGTCGTATCTTGATCATAGCGCATATGGGCATATGTATACAGCTTGCCAAGCTTAATTGTAATTTCATCTTGTTTTTGAAGGGCCGCATAAAGCGTATCTGCAGAATCGGCTAACTTCCCTTTGTATTCTTCCATCTCCGGGAGAAGTGCTTTTATTTCTTTAAATTCCTCATCCCATTTTTGATCGTTTTCGTAAATGGCTTCAAGATCCCAAGTATCTTCTACTGGAATTTCGTCTCGTTTAGGTAGAGCGTTTACTTTTTTCTCTTCCATCATTAGACACCTCCATCAAATAATTACCTCACATACATTATCGTACCATATTCCTCTTAGGATGCTTACAATTTCGCTCGACAAACGTTGCAGTTTCACACAAGTTTCCCGAGAATTTCATGATCTTTTTAGTGCATTGCTCAACTTGCTGATGAACCTCAGGTTGATAAAGCTTTTCATATCGTTCATTATCCCATTCTTTCAAAACTTTTAACCGAATTAATTGATCAACATACCCTTTTAGTGCCGCTGATACCCCTTCCCCCTGAACCATGTGCGGACTATATCTTACTTTAATAAGAGTAGCATCGATTACTTGTTGGAAGGCATTTATTAATGACTGCATAGAGAATGATTTATTTTGAGGGGTTAAAGAAAGAAAGCAAATAATAATCCACGTTTGCCATAAATAAGAGGGGGTTTCAATCCAGTAGTTTTGCGAAGATGGAATTCCAGCTTCGGAAGGGAAAAATCGAATAGACTTTCCGCTAAGATAGAGTCGTTTACGCAAGAAGTAATAAATGAATGATTTTTCACCATGGGGATTTTGACGCCAAATTTGTTTTTGCTTAAACCATATGGGCACGGATTCATGAATAGTAAAAGGAGAATGAGACTTAAATAAATCGAAATAAGAAGTAGTTGAAGCGCTGTGATAAGTGGTTGTACAGATGAATTTTGTAGGGGTTAAGCTATAGTGGATGGTTAGATTCGCGAAGGTACGTTCTTCTGGGCAATAATAGTAAATGGACGGAGAACCTCTATGGTGGGATGCTGCTGCCCAGTCCATAGCTGAAAGGTTGTGGATGAGGGAATATATTCGCTTGAGGCGCTTTGCTCCAAGAATCCATGTCACATGAATGTTTGTAGCGTTATAATCATGTGATCGTTTCGTAAGCAGTCTCGCTTCTATTGAGGCACATTGAAATTCAACCGCCGTACGAGATGAGGGGAGAAATAAATCGGGGCGCTGATTAGAGGCAATTAACACATGTTCTAATTGCACATCCTGATGATCTTCTCTTAGCCAATTATAAAGCTGTTGTTTACCGGTTAAGTGATAATTAGATTCCCGTTCCCATTCCATTTCACAAGGCGGGGACCCTTGATGGGCAAAATGCCATATCTTTTTTTCACCTAGCTTCATCACAACCCGCTCACGGCACCCAGGACAATAATAGGGTGTGGAACGCCTTAATTTCCGTAGCTCATCAAGGCTGAAGCAACGGTCGGCAAGATTGAGTAATGATCCATTTATAGTTGAAGCAGTTAACATCACAACACCTCTCTTTTATTCGTTCCTAACAATAATTCTCTTCCTAGAGAAACATCCCTCTACACTTTCTATATTTATTTGAATAAGATAACCGGTTTAACCACAAAGGATGATTCGTCCCCTTAAAGAAATGAAGAAATAAAAAAAAGCCGATTTCCATAGAAATCGGCCTCACCTTATAAGAGTGGGAAGTGTCCGCGGAGTTGTTCAAGAGCCTGCTCAGAGAGAATCTCCTTACCGTATTCATGAATGCGGTGAATGGTCAGGTCTGTTTCATATCCGTATTCTAACAGCTGACTCAATCGGTTGTCCTGATCTTCTTCTATCAATGTTTCGTCGAAGACAACATGGAGATAATAACGGTCCTCATAATGATACAATCCATTTTCAACTCCAGTTGAATCAAATCCGTGTGACAATGAAATCACATCTTCAAAGTCTCTAAATCCGATCATAAAGGAAAGCTCTTCACCTTCTAACGGTTCAGGCTCGTCTTCTGGATCTAAATTATTCTGAAGCGCAAATTTATCATCAAGAATTTTATCCATATTTTCATCGAGCGGAAGATCAAGCTGCTTATCCTCTGACATCGGAAGTTCAAGTTTGGACCCGTCATTTGACATTTGTGCACGTGTCACAATGATTTCAAGACCCTTTTCAAGTGCTTGAACTTGTATCCAGAGTGGACCCTCAAGTGAAAACTGTTCCCTTTGATGCGCTTCGTCCATCATTTCCCAGAACAATTCTTCTCCTCTTTCTCTGTCGTACCAAATTTCTTCTCGATCGAACCCTCTATTTTCAATATCTCTATACGTAATAAAGAATTTTAAAGTATTCGCATTGACGCGTTCGATTTCCATGTGCACTCTCTCCCTCCTGTTTAGTTAACCGGAAGGCTATTCCCTCTGGGATACTCCTAATTTTCTCTTTCCCTTAAGTGGCTTGAGTTTAACCACTTTTTCTCTTGTAATACCATTCTATGATAAACCATCAAAGAATGGAAATAAAAAATCGTTTGATTTTTTCACTCATATTAAACCATATACACGATATATTTATTTATGTGTATAGCTTGCCCTAAAGTGCTCCTGTCATATGATTAAAAATTCGCTATTCGGGAGTGGATTCCTTGCTTACCTTAGAAACCATGACACAGATTCTGTTTATTATCGGTATTGATATCGTCCTAGGTGGTGACAACGCAGTTGTAATCGCCCTCGCGTGTCGTAATCTCCCCGATTCTCATCGCAACAAAGCCATCATGATGGGAACAGCCATTGCTGTTGGACTTAGAATAGCACTAACCATTGTCGCTGTCTATTTATTGATGCTCCCTTTCTTATTAATTGTTGGTAGCCTCTTTCTTCTCTACATTTCCTTCAAATTGGTAATCGATAGTGAAAGTAATGAATCGGTCCAATCCACCTTTTCGTTTTGGGGAGCCATTCGAACCATCGTCATAGCAGATCTCATTATGGGGCTCGATAATGTACTAGCGATCGCTGGTGCATCCGAGGGGAAACTGCCGCTTGTCGTTTTTGGATTATTCATCTCTATCCCTATTATCGTATGGGGTAGTAGAATGATCATGCATGCCCTTGATCATTTTCCTGTTTTAATTTATATTGGCGCCGGCATTTTAGCTTTTACTTCTGCAAGGATGTTAACAAGCGCAGCAGAATTAAAAACCTTCTTTTATACATACCCTTCCATGGAAGTGGCCATCGAGATTATTTTTCTTCTCGTTGTGATTGTTGGAGGATGGTTAGTAAAGAAGGTGAAAGGGAACATTCTTTACATTTATTAAGAGCTACAAAAAAACTTCTACAGGATCTCCTGTAGAAGTTTTTATTAGGTAGCTCTGTTAATGAACCTTTAACTCGAATGAATTAAAACCGAGCATCATTATTATAAGCTAATTAATTAACGAGACGCTGTGCCTCTTGAAGTTGAAAAGTACGAACCTTGCGAGGTAGGAAACGACGAATTTCATCTTCGTTATAACCAACCTGTAGTCTTTTTTCATCCAAAATGATTGGACGGCGAAGCAATCCTGGATGCTCGCTAATTAGCTCAAACAATTCCTGTAAAGAAACCGTATCAAGATTTAAGTTCAATTCCTGGAAAGTTTTTGAGCGAGTTGATATAATTTCATCTGTTCCGTCTTCAGTCATACGTAGAATTTCTTTCACTTCTTCAATAGTAAGAGGTTCAGAAAAAATGTTACGTTCTGTAAACGGAATATCGTGCTCCTGCAACCACGCCTTCGCTTTTCGACAAGATGTGCAGCTTGGTGATGTATAGAGTGTTACCATAAGGAATTGCTCCTTTCTATAAGTAAACGTCAAATCTACATTAGAAAAATTATCTTTTCACAATTTGTATTATACCACAATTCTTATCAAATAAATAGAGGATGACAAAAATTACATAAAAGCTATACAATAACTATACAAATGATTTATGTTAAGTCTAACTCCTATATACCCCTTCTTCACGCTCCCAAACCTTTATTGTTTAAAAATGTTTGATTTTTATCTGAAAAAAGTTTCCTTCACATGATACGATTCATAAGAGATACACTAATTCTGAGGTGAATAATATGAAAAAGGCTCTGTTTCTTGTAAGTATGCTCGTCTTTGCAAGCGCTTGTACAACACAGGAAATTACAAATGAAGAAACTTCAAATGAACCGATTCCAGTCGAAGTCGCTACTGCTCAACAAAAAAACATTTCGAATGAACTTGAATTAGCCGGACAAGCTACTCCTGGAGTGACGATCCCGCTCGCTGCCCCTTCTCCACTCGAGGTAAAAGAAATAAACGTGACTGTTGGAAGCTCTGTGGAAAAAGGAGATCTCATTGCTTCTCTCGATGATTCTACAGCGAGAGAAAATGTCAACCAGCTAACGAATGCGGTCAATGAGCTTGAAAAAGCCGTTAGCCAGGCTCAAGAATTGTCTGGACAAGCAGAAAAAAGTGCTCAAGAGTTAAAAAATCTTCAAGATGAATTAAATGCTTCACTCGAACGATCTAAGCAGCTACTTAATGAACTTGATTCAGAAGAAGTGACAGCTGCTGATGTTTTAAAGGAAAGTCTTGAAGTAACCATAAAGCAGGCACAATTATCCCAAGCTGCAGCCCAGGTTCCTTCAATGTCAGCAGGTAATGTGACACAGCTTGAAACACAGTTGTCCGAAACGAAAGCAAGCCTTAACCAGGCAAGGGACGTCCTAAATGCAACTACCATTGAATCACCTATAAATGGGATCGTTTCTCAAATCAATGCTGAAGAAAATGCTGCAGCCGTGCCAAGCACCCCGCTTGCGGTCGTCGTGAATTTAAATCCGATTAACGCTGCCTTTCAAGTAAATAGCTTTCAAATTACACAGTTACAAAAAGATCAGGAAGTGAAGATCACTTTTGACGGTGTCGATGGATCTTTTGATGGGAAATTAAAAGCGATCCCACCTACAGCAAATGAACAAACGGGTTCATTTCTAATTGAGATTCCAATTGAAAACAAAGATTTAAAAATTAAAGGTGGTATGAAAGCAACTCCGACCATACAAACAGACGTCATAGAGAACGCTGTAACTGTCCCTAAGGATTCAATTATCTATGGTGATGATGAAACGTATGTTTACGCACCACAAGGAAAGAAAGTGAAACAAGTTAACGTCGAGCTAGGAGCAGAGACTGATGAAAGCATTCAAATTACGAAAGGTCTCTCAAAAGGTGATAAAGTCATCACTAAAGGTAAAGATCGTCTAAACGAAGCATCTGAAATCCAGGTACAGAAGTGAGTTGAACACACATGAATATTGCTAAGCTTTCCGTCTTTCGTCCAATTGCTATGGGGATGGTGATTATTTTCATCCTCATTATCGGAACAGTATCACTACGGAACATGCCAGTTGATCTGTTTCCCGATCTTACTTTCCCTGTTGCAGCCGTAACGGTTACATATGATGGTGCTGGTCCTGAAGAAGTTGAGAACTTACTAGCCTCCCCTCTTGAGAACGTGATGGGAACCCTACCGAATGTCGAAAGTATATCGTCCGTCTCACAAAATGGTGGTGCACTGATCCTCGTTTCATTCGAATGGGGAACAGATATGGATTTTGCCACGTTAAATATGAGGGAACAAATTGATGCAGTTAGAGACTCTCTACCTTCTGAAGTACCAATTCCTAAAGTATTGCGTTTTAATCCAAGTGATATTCCTATCATGCAACTTGGAGTGGCTGGATCGGAGGAAGATCTTACTGCAGTAAAGAAAGTAATTGAAGATCAAATTAAACCTTCACTTGATTCAGTACCTGGGGTTGCAGCTGTTACGATTGAAGGTCAGTTAGAGAAGGAAATTAGATTAACTGCTGATCCAGATAAATTAAGTCAATATGGCGTCACCCTTACAAACTTACAGCAGCTCATTGGATCAGAAAATCTTAACTTACCAAGCGGATCTATTGAAACAGAGAATAAAAACCTGCCTCTTCGCGTAACAGGAGAGTTTAAATCCGTTGATGATTTGAAAAACTTATCCGTTCCAACACAGAATGGTACCGTCAAACTTAATCAGCTCGTTGAAATCGAAGAAATGATGAAACCTGCTGTTCAAGAAAGTTTCTTAAATGGTGAGCCGGCGATTGGTTTTTCAATTCAAAAACAATCTGGAGCAAACACCGTTCAAGTAGTGAAGCAAATTAATGAGAAGCTTGAAGAAATTCAGCCTTCCCTACCAGAAAGCATGGAAATTAAAACCGTATTCGATCAGGCGAAATTTATTAATCAGTCAATCCGTGCTGTTGTATGGAATATTATTATTGGAAGTCTTTTAGCTTCTGCCGTTCTATACCTGTTCTTACGCAATATTCGCAGTACGCTAATTATCGGTTTATCAATACCTATTTCGATCGTGGGTGCATTTATTTTAATGTATTTCTCAGGTCAAACGATCAACCTCCTAACACTAGGAGGCCTCGCGCTCGGAGTTGGAATGATGGTAGACAACTCTATTGTTATTCTAGAAAACATTTACCGACTAAGGCAGGAAGGTAAATCACTGAAAGAAGCGGCAGTAGATGGTACGAAAGAAGTTGGTAGTGCAATCATTGCATCTACACTCACTACAGTTGTAGTATTCTTACCAATTGTATTTGTTACTGGGCTCGCAGCCCAGCTCTTTAAACCATTAGCGCTAGCTGTTACCTTCTCACTATTAGCGTCTCTATTTACAGCACTTATTATTGTGCCACTATTATCATCTCTTCTGATGAACCGAAACGAATCCAAATCGATTTTTCAACTTAAATTTGATCGGGTTAATCAATGGTATCGTCGAGTATTAGATAAAACGCTGTCTCATCCTAAAAAAACAATCGGCTTTACCGTTCTGCTCCTTGCTATTTCAGCAGCCGGAACGCCTTTTATTGGGACAGAATTCCTTCCTGCACAGGATCAGAGCTTTGTGAATATATCAGCGAACCTTCCTGCAGGAAGCTCGCTTGACGCCACTGAAACCGTCACAGAGGAAATTGATAACGTCTTAAAGTCGATTCCTGAAGTTGACTTATCCTATTTAACAGCTGGAGGAACCGACAACTTTAGTGTTGGAGCTGGCAGTCAAACGAACCGGGCTAGCTACAGCGTCCTGCTCGTTCCAATCAATGAGCGAGATCAATCTGACTTAGAAGTAGCCGAAGATATACGAAAGAAGCTTAAAGGTATACCGAACGCCGATATTTCTGTATCTGCCAGTGATTCTGGATTTAGCGCTGATCCTATTTCAATTAACATCATCGGACCTGAGCTTGATGTTTTGAAAGAACTTTCGGATGATGTGATGGAGAGCTTATCAGAAGTCGATGGCGTAAGAGAACCAACTTCGAGTATCGAATCCAATAATCCAGAAGTTCAAATTCTAATCGATCGTGAGAAGGCTGCGAGCTATGGAATAGGCAGCTCACAAATTTCAACAACGATTTCTAATGCCACAAAAGGGCTTGTAGCGAGCAATCTTGCAAGAGATGGCAATCAATTAGATATCCGCTTAGCAGTTGAAGATAAATATACAGATTCCCTTGATTCTCTATCTAGCCTATTAATCGAGACTCAAACTGGGGAAAAAATCCCCCTTTCTGCTGTTGCCGAAATTAAACGGGGGCTTGGTCCATCGGAAATTACACGTTCGGATCGATTAAGACAAGTGGAAATAACGGCGAGTCTATTGGGTCGAGATCTTGGAACGGTTACAGATGAAATTCGCGAAAAACTAGTCAAAGACGTTCCGCTCCCTGGTAATTCATATAAAATTACTTTTGGTGGACAAGATGAACAAATGAATGATGCTTTCTTTAAATTGTCCGGTGCTCTTGCTCTTGCCATTGTTCTTGTTTATATGGTTATGGCAGGACAGTTTGAATCATTTCTCTATCCGTTTATCATTATGTTTTCTGTTCCACTCACAGCTATTGGGGTTATTTTCGGACTCCTTATCTCCTTCCAGCCTCTTGGAGTTGGTTCACTCGTTGGTATGCTTATTTTAACGGGGATCGTGGTCAATAATGCGATTGTACTCGTTGATTATATTAATAAGCTTCGTGAAACAGGGATGGGAACTCGTGAAGCGATTTTAGAAGCAGGACCTATTCGCTTAAGACCGATTTTAATGACAGCCTTAACGACGATTCTTGGTCTGGTTCCTTTATCACTCGGGTTTGGTGAAGGTACAGAAATACAGCAACCGATGGCCATCGTCATCGTATTCGGATTGAGTGTAGCAACATTTATAACATTAGTATTTATTCCTGTTGTTTATTACTTGATTGATCTACGTCGTCAGAAACGATTAGATAAAAAATTAGAAACAAATGAATAGAAAAAAACCGAAAGCCAGTTTTAAGGCTTTCGGTTTTTTGTTACATTTTTTATGCAGATGTTCTCGTATTTGAGGCGGGCTCTTTCGAAGACTGCGGTTTCCAGGTTTTCCATCGTCGTTTCAATAAATCCTTCAACCATTCGCGCTTCTTTTGCTTTTTCTTCTCACGATTCTTCATAAGAAGGTTCCCTCCTGATCGAAAACAATACTCTTACTCTTCAATGAGTTCCTTATCTTCTTTAAGACTCAGCACTTCTTCGACAGGCTGATAAGACTCACCATACAACTGCATATCTTTGTAAGTATGAATCTCCTGATACGTATGCTTCATCGCTTCGTAAATTTCTTTCTCACCAGCTTCGTTTGGAGACCAGAAAAGAATTTCCATTTCATTAATCTCGTTTGTAGCAAGAGATCTTCTTCGGTAGCCAATTGACTTCGCGTGTTTAAATCCTTCTCTCAAATAAAAGCGCTGTCTTTTTTCAGTATCCGTTTCATCGTAATCAACAGGCTCTACCTCGAGGATAATTGGCTTATTCTTTCCTTTAAGTTCTTCAATTAATTTCTTTCCTAGCCCCTGACCTCTGGCATCCTTGGAAACGAAAATATAATCCACGAATATGAAATCAGGAAGATCGGCATACATTAGAACATGGTGCGGTCCCTCGTCCTTATTGTAAATGTCACCTTTTTCTTCAAGCAGTAAGTCCATATGCTCTTTTGATTTCATCTCTTCAATGGGGAAATATTGCTTCAGCTTCTCATACCAGTTCATTGATCTACTCCCTTTTAAATTAATTCGTCACTAATAGTATAACACATTTATCCAGTAAAATAGTGCTAAGCTAGATAAGGCAGTAGTTATTTTCCCCTCTTCTCAGTTATGTAAACATACTGTACACTAATATCAAACATGCTAAGGAGGAATGAAATGAACTTTTTTGCTGAGTTTATCATGCTCGCTATTCTACTCATTAGCTTCACAGCATTTATTGCTATCTTCTTAAATGCTTCAGGACGCTTCATTTTTTCTAAAGAAAAAACCTCCTTCCAACACCCTTTAGAGGATAGTCAGAAAAACTGGAGGAAATTAACGAAAGATTCATTCTAAACCAGCGCATTGAGCGTTAGCGGGAAGGGAATCGTATATAGAGAAAAAGGATTGCCTTCAGAGGCAATCCTTTTCTTTACGTATCACGGTGTATAGTCGACATTCTTTGTATAACTATTGCTTGCGTCCCAAAGTAGATATTCATTAATACCATTGTCTTTCAAGGCTTTAATTTGGGCTTCTACTTCCGCCTTTCCGTAATTCAAGTAATTCCCACTACCAAGATAACTTGCAGTGAAATCCTGAATCCATGGACGACTTGTAGGAGCATCATCCAATTTGCCTAATACTTCATTCTCTACTTTTGCATACTCATTTATTAAGTTATACGGTTCCAAATCAGGCTTTGAAATTCCAAAATAGGATCCCCAGTGACTTGGATAAATCATAGATGAAATAACATCAACGTTACTAGAAATTTTAGAGAAATTCTGCCCGATACCAGGCGCTTCAGGAATCGTTGCTGAGTAACCAAAAATATCAACCGATACATCAACATCATACTGCTCAAGCTTCGAATTCGCATATGCTACAAAGTCCGTTACAGCCTGCACACGTTTTTGAACATTATCCATATCCATATCAGCATATTTGCCCATCGAATATTCTAATGTGTCTTCACGTGTTTCAAACCCTTCTGGGAAACGGACGTAATCAAATTGAATTTCTTTGAAGCCCATTTTAGCTGCTTCAATTGCAATTTCAACATTGTAATCCCATACCTCTTCCTTAAATGGGTTAACAAATGCTTCTCCACGTCCATTTTTCCAAACCGAACCACCTTCTTTATATGAAAGCTCTGGTCTTGCTTCTGCAAGCACTGTATCCTTAAATACAACTACTCTCGCAATTGGATAGATCTCGTTTTTCTCCATCTCTTCTAAAACCTTGCGAGGATCTTTCATATAAGGTTTGCCAATCTCATACTCTGCTAATGGAGAATCCTTCTTTGGTTCATATGTAAGATTTCCAAAATCATCTTTAAGATCGATGACCATTGCATTTAAATCTGTAGAGTTCACAAATTCTGTGAGCTTACTGAATCGACTTCCACCTGCTGAATTCCCTGTTACATAAATACCTCGAACTGCATCGGGATATTCGAAATCTAGACCAGAATCATAAACGAATCTTGGTAGTCGATCTGGTAACGTTAGTTCCTTTTTTTCTGTTTCAATCCCTTTAAGATTTGTCGCTGATAATGCTTCATCTGCTTGTACCGATTGCCCGAAAACAGAAAAAAGCAAAACTGACGCGAGCAGGCCTTTCAACCCCACATTAAAAATACGCACAGCTTCTCTCCCCTTTATTAGTTTGCCTCCTCTATTATAAGATGAATATACGCTCTTTGAAAGAACTTCCAGTAAAATTTCTCATGTCTTTTTCGTGAACAATATAAATTGCTTTATTTTTTATCAAATGGTATGATATTTAGAAAAATAAATTTAGATTGGTGAGGAGGCCATAACCATGAGAAACGTAACACTAACTGATATTTATCAACTACCATTTGCACGAAAGTATTTAAAACGCGCTGGATTGGCTCATGCGATTACTGTGGCCAAACACGCTTATCATTTCGCAAGTGAACACGATGTCAATCCTGATCTTGCTGCAAAAGCAGCATTACTTCATGATATTGGTCACTATACATGGTACCGAAATGGAAAATGGGATTATAACTTATATAAACAGAATGACATTCATGCAATCAAAGGGGCTGAACGCGCTCACAAAATGCTGATACGACTTGGTGAAAATCCAGTTTCAGCAAAGGAAATTGCCGTCGCAATCCTATTCCACACGGATTCCTACTTCATGGGAACGGTAAACCGTAACGCCCTTCAAGAAGTAGTTGCAATGGCTGATGAAGCGGACGAAGAACCTGGTGGTAACCACCATTATAAAGTCATCTCTGAAGAAGAAGCGAGAAATGAGCTCGCTGCACTCGATCAATTGATTGAACAAAGCTTGAACAATCAAAATGAGTGGCAGCAAAGTGTTTAAGATCCACTATAGCTCAGGAAAGGGATCTCAATGTGTAAATCCTTTCCATCCCTTTCCCTTATCTCCCCTTCCCACTTCTTTACAAAAGTCATTCCATACTCACTATTAGGAACACTCATAATAATCCTCTGCTTTCTCTGCTTATAAGCCAATTGAACGATAAATTCGTACAGACCCCACCTCTTCTTTTCATTGCCTTTATTAAAAAATTCTACAACTTCAACGTATTCTTCATATGTTTCAATCCAAACATATCCTACGGTTTGTTCTTTTTCTTCAAACAAGTATACGATAGAATGAGAAGAAGGTTGTAACTGTAACCTTGCCATATTTTCTGATCTAATCGAATCTAGCGTTTCTTCATCAAATTCGCAATTGTAAGTGTAAAAAATCATATGGATCCTCCTCTATTTTGCTTTGTATGATTTCACAAAAGGTATCTCAGTAAAACGAACAAAGTAACTACAGCTTTTCTGAAAGGAGAGTTTATGAACAAATTGAAACTTAGTTTACTTATTTCTACTTTTATTCTGTGCGGACTTATTTTAGTAGACTATTCGCTTCCAGTTGACTTATCCCTTTATGTAAAAGGATTTCTGAATGTCCCAATTCTACTCTACATAGGTTATCTAGTCATAAAATTTCGTCATAAAAAGCACTAAAAAAGGACCTCATTTCAGTTGAAATAAGGTCCTTACCTTTTAAACTGTTACTCGGTACTTTTGGTACTCTTCTTCAGTACAAGCGATCCAGTGTCCTTCCACAACTTCACGAAGAACTCGTTCTTCTCCATTTTCAGGAAGGTGCTTATCAGGATCATAAACTTTACGTTTTCTAGAACGCTCATATTCCGGATCCGGAAGTGGAATCGCAGAAAGAAGAGACTGCGTATAAGGATGTAGTGGGTTTCGATAAAGCTCTTCACTTTCAGCAAGCTCAACGATTTGGCCACGATACATAACACCAATACGATCACTAATGTATTTCACCATAGAAAGGTCATGCGCAATAAACAAATACGTTAAGCCTTTTTCTCTTTGAAGTTTCTTCATCAAGTTAACAACCTGTGCTTGAATCGAAACGTCTAGAGCAGAAATAGGCTCATCCGCAATAATAAATTCTGGATCAACCGCAAGAGCACGAGCGATTCCGATACGCTGTCTTTGCCCACCACTAAATTCGTGAGGGTAGCGGTTCGCATGTTCTTTGTTCAATCCTACTGTTTCAAGAAGTTCAACCACTTTGTCCATACGAGCTTTCTTAGACGTTGCAAGACCGTGAATATCAATGCCTTCAGCAATAATATCAGAAACGGTCATTCTCGGATTTAAAGAAGCGTATGGATCCTGGAAGATCATCTGCATTTTTTGATTAAATTTCTTAAGTTCTTTCGCAGATTTCTTTCCATGGACATCTTCTCCATTAAATCGAACTTCACCGTCAGTTGCATCGTATAGGCGAATAATGGTACGTCCAGTTGTGGATTTCCCACAACCAGACTCTCCAACTAGACCGAACGTCTCACCTTTATAAATATCAAATGTTAAGCCATCAACAGCTTTTACTGTGCTTTTACCTACTTTAAAATGCTGCTTTAAATTTTTAATTTCTAGGAGTTTTTCTTGACTAGACA
This sequence comes from Pseudalkalibacillus sp. NRS-1564, assembly GCF_050467905.1. Lineage (NCBI taxonomy): Bacteria > Bacillati > Bacillota > Bacilli > Caryophanales > Fictibacillaceae > Pseudalkalibacillus > Pseudalkalibacillus sp. NRS-1564. The sequence goes on from NZ_JBITPM010000008.1 coordinate 88,395, forward strand.
TTCTTACCACCATCTTTCGCGCCAATGATCGGCTCACTTGGAGCCATTCCCTGCATACGTTTTTTAATTGCTGCAGGCGGTTCTACTTTAGGTGCTTTCTCGTGCAATAGCCACGTTGCTGCATAATGCGTATCTGAGATCTTAAACAACGGTGGCTCCATTTCTGTATCAATCTTCATTGCGTATGGATTACGCGGAGCAAATGCGTCACCTTTAGGTGGATCAAGTAAATCTGGCGGTGATCCTGGAATAGCAATAAGCTCTTCATCCGTTGAGTCTAGACTTGGCATTGAACCAAGAAGTCCCCATGTGTAAGGATGCTGAGGGTTGTAGAAAATTTCATCTACAGTTCCAGTTTCAACAATTTTACCTGCATACATAACCGCTACACGATCTGCGATATTAGCTACAACCCCAAGGTCGTGAGTAATAAAGATAATCGACGTGCCCATTTTTTCTTGAAGATCATTTAGTAGCTCAAGAATCTGAGCCTGGATTGTAACATCTAGAGCTGTTGTCGGCTCATCTGCAATAAGAACACGAGGGTTACATGCAAGAGCAATGGCAATAACCACACGCTGTCTCATACCACCTGAAAATTGGTGTGGGAATTCATTTACTCTTCCCTCTGCATTCGGAATACCAACAAGTTTCAAAAGCTCGATCGCACGTTCCTTCGCTTCTGATTTACTCATATTTTGGTGCTTCACTAGACCTTCCATGATTTGCTTCCCAATAGTCATGGTCGGGTTAAGTGAAGTCATTGGATCTTGGAAAATCATTGAGATTTCAGACCCACGAATTTTTTGCATTTCCTTTTCGGACAGTTGAGCAAGATCACGATCACCGAACTTAATCTCACCTTCTTTAATACGTCCAGGAGGATTTGGAATCAAGCGCATAACGGCTTTCGATGTTACAGATTTCCCTGATCCAGACTCTCCTACAATTGCTAATGTTTCACCTTTATTTAAATGGAAGTTTACTCCACGAACGGCTTGTACTTCTCCAGCAAACGTATCAAAGGAGACGTGCAAATCATTCACTTCTAGAATCTTTTCCATTCTAATCCCCCCTATTTACGTAGCTTTGGATCAAATGCATCTCGAAGGCCGTCACCAAGAAGGTTAAAGGCAATCATAATCAATGAAATGATAATTGATGGCCATAGCACAAGATGCGGATAAATTTGTAGACTCTTAAATCCATTGTTAATGATGGAACCAAGTGAAGCTTCAGGAGGTCGTAGTCCAAGGCCGATAAAGCTTAGGAATGCCTCGAAGAAAATCGCACTTGGAATTGTAAACATTGTTGTAATAATAATTTGTCCGAGTACGTTTGGAATTAAATGTTTCCCAATTACTCGTCCACTTGTAGCTCCTAAAGTACGAGAAGCGAGAACAAACTCTTGAGTTTTAAGTTTTAAAACCTGTCCTCGAACAATACGCGACATTCCTATCCACCCTGTTACCGAAAGTGCGAGAATAATTGAGAATATTCCAGGCTCAAATATTAAAATAAATAGAATAATTAATATTAGATTTGGAATACCTACTAAAACTTCAATAATACGCTGAAGAATGTTATCAACTCGCCCACCATAATAGGCAGAAATACCACCATATGCGACACCAATTACAAAATCAATAAAGGCTGCTGCTGCAGCGATGAATAGCGAAATTCGCGTCCCCTGCCATACTCGTGTCCACTGATCTCGGCCGAATTCATCCGTACCGAACCAGAAGTATTCGTCTTCATAGCCTTTAGCTTCATACTGATCAGTTCCGCGAATATCAACTCCGTTAACTCCTAGAAAATCAATATTTTCAAGGACTGGAACTTTAGCAGGAAGCTTCGCTCTCGTTAATTCTTGCTGCGAATATGAGTGTTCATTCATTCCAGGTCCGAAAATCGCCAATAAAATAATGGCAATAATGATAACTAGTCCGGTAATAGCCCCTGGATTCTTTTTTAATCTTCTCCACGCATCTTTCCAAAATCCTGTACTTTCACGTGCTATTTGTTCGTTTTCAGAAGAATCAATTTTAGCGGGTTGAAACATGTCGTCTGAGATATCATGTAGCTTTTCTTGTTTCATACTCATTAACTCTTACCTCCCGCTAGACGAATTCGTGGATCAATAATCCCATACATAATGTCTACTATTAAAATCACAACTATAAATAGCAAACTAAAGAAAAGCGTTGTACCCATAATAATTGGGAAATCGTTTGTTAAAATCGAGTTAACAAATTTCTCACCAAGTCCTGGTATGACAAAGATTTGCTCAATTACTAGAGTACCTGTCATTAGACCTACAACCAGTGGTCCCATAATAGTAATGATAGGTATAGAAGCATTACGGATTGTATGTCTAATAACAACCGCTGTGCTACTTAAGCCTTTTGCTTTCGCTGTTGTAATATAGTCCTGACCGAGAACTTCTAGCATTTCTGTTCTCATAAAACGAGCTATTGTTGCGACAACAATCGAAGCAATTGCAATGGTTGGCATGATTGTATAAGCAAAGCCATCCCAGTAAGCTACTGGTAACAACTGCCACTTAACACCCAACCAGTATTGCATAAGGCCAGCGATAACGAAGTTCGGAATTGAAATACCAAGAACTGCGATAACCATCGTTCCATAATCTAAGAACGAATTGTGTCTTAATGCTGCAATAATTCCAAGAAAAAGACCAATGATAGTTCCAACTACTAGTGATTGAAGTCCTAAATATGCTGAAGGTCCAATACGTTCACCGATAATTGTTGACACTTCACGGCCATCCTGCTGGAAGGAAACACCGAGATCACCTGATAATAAGTTTTTCATATAATTAAAGTACTGTACAGGAACTGGATCGTTTAAACCATATTTATCGTTCAACTGCACAATTTGTGTTTCTGTAAGCTTATCCTGGTTATTAAACGGTGTACCAGGGAGAAGCTTCATTAGAAAAAATGTTAGCGAAGCAATAATTAGGAAGGTAATCAACATTGAAATGATCCTTCCGCCAATATAACGTCCCACTACAACCAACCTCCTCAAAAGATACCTGCTTATATAGTATAAGTCGAAAAATGGAATTTCACTAGAAAAAATTTTCTATCTATTTCACTTCTAGCTATCGTTTCGACATATTTCTTATTACAGGTAAAAAAGAGAGTATATGTCAGGATGACATATACTCTCCTGAAAATCCAAAATTACTTTTCAATCTTAACCCACTTATATGAAGAATCAGCTCCAAATGAGTGTACATAGAAGTTTTTAACGTAATCTTTTTGTAGAATTGCGTTACCTTTTTGGTAAGTTGGGATAATCGCAATATCCTCTTCCATTAGAACTTTCTCAGCGTCTTGCATCATTTTCCAACGCTTCGCTTCATCTGTTTCTTTCTTAGCTCCTGAAACTAGCTCGTCATACTTCTCGCTAGAGTAGCCCATGCGGTTATAAGCGCCGTCAGTTTCAAACATATAAAGGAACGTCATTGGATCTGGATAGTCAGGTCCCCAACCGCCAGTTGAGATATCAAAGTCGCCAGAATCTTCAAGCTCAAGGAACTGCTTCCAAGGCTGTTTGTTGATTGTTAATGTAAGACCATCAAGCTTTGTTTCAAACTGATCTTTTGCATATTCTGCGATTTTAGCAGCAAGCTCGTTATCAGTAGTTAGGAATTCTAGTTCTACAGAATCTGTACCAAGTGCTTTAAGTCCAGCTTCCCAAGCTTCTTTCGCTTCATCTTCTCCTTGGTCAGCATAGAAGCCGTCTGGAGCAAATTCACGGAAGTCATCACCTTCAGGACCTTTTACAAAGTCTTTAGGTACGAAATACTTTGCAGCAATTGATCCGTTATTAAGAAGTACATTTACAAGTCCTTCACGGTCATATGCAAGGTACAATGCTTTACGAATATCTTTGTTAGCTAGTGCTTCATTTTCTTGGTTCATACGCATGAAGTACATTGTTGGATCTACTAGTGTAGAAAATTCTTCATTATCTTTGAATTGATCTACGAAATCTGCAGAAAGACCAGCGCGATCAATCTTACCAGTTTCATAAAGGTTTACAGTAGTAGCTGTATCTTGCACTACTTTAGTCGTAATCTTTTCAAGACTTACAGTGTCAGCATCCCAATATTCAGCGTTCTTTTCGTAAGTCCAGCCTTCACCGTGGTTCCACTCAGCAAATACGAATGGTCCATTGTAAAGCATTGTTTCAGATTCTAGTGCAAATTTTTCACCCTGCTCTTCAGCAAATGCTTTAGGCTGTGGATAGAATGTCGCAAAAGTAAGTAGTGCTTTAAAATAAGGCACTTGGTTTTCAACAGTAATTTCTAGTGTTTTCTCATCTACTGCTTTAGCTCCAAGCTCTTCTACTTTACCGTAAAGTGGATCGCCTTCAGTAATGATTGCATTACCGTTTTTGATTCCAGCAGTACCAAACATAGAAGCGTAAGGAGAAATTGTATCTGGGTTTAGCGCTTTATGCCATGCATAGATGAAGTCATCTGCTACTACATCTGATCCGTCAGACCATTTAGCATCGTCACGAATTGTAAATGTGTAAACAGTTTCACCATCTTTTTCTTCTTCTGTTGGTTCTTCAGCAGCCATACCAAGTGTAGGCTCGTTATTTTCGTCAAGACGATATAGTCCTTCGAAAACCTGGTTCATTGCTTTAAAAGATGTGTTATCAGTAGCTTGTGTAGTATCCATTGAAGGAATTTCAGCTGTTTCTACTAAGTTAAGTACTTGTTCAGCAGAACCGCCTTCTCCGTCGCCTTCTCCACCACTGTTCCCCCCGTTGTTTGAGCCGCCGCCGCAAGCCGACAGGAATACGCTCAATACAAGCACAAGAGATAGGACAAGAGTCCATCTTGATTTCTTCATGCTGTGTGACCTCCCTTAAAATATGTAGCTATAAAAGCTAGTGATCCGCATGACGGAATTCATCAAATTATCTAACTATTCACTCGAGAATAATCTGATTCGTTTCGCCCACAACTCGTATTATACAAGTTTTCTAATTATTTTGCATACGTTATTTTTACACTCATTTACAAAAACCGCGCCACAATTACGTTTGCATAACAAAAAATAGTTCTTTAGTCCTGGTATAAATTCTCTGGTTTCTGGGTAACATTTGATATTTTACAGTGAAATGTATGAAAATCTACTTAGCCCCCCTTACCTAAAAGTATATAGTATACTTTGGTGTATACTGTATTCATATCGCGAAATATTCTGAAATGTAAACGATGTGTTAAACCGTTACACATTTCTACCTCGTTTATATTGTTCTAGACTATTTATTTTTTTATACTTGATAGTAGAAAGAAAATGGGGGCTATTATGAAATCACTTACTTTAAAATCAGGTATCTTAATTGTGCTTGCGATTACCGCGTCAACGATCATCTCATTTACTTCTGACGGAGGCCTTGGCATCCAATCCATATCAGATATTCTCTTTATGATTGCACTTGCTATGGTACTTATTGGTGCTGCTCTTCACGTTGTTCAAACGGGGTTTTTTGACGGGATTGTCTATTCATTTAAGCGGTATTTTAGAAATACGGCTAAGCGACAAATGATTGAGGAGGATACTTCCGAAATCCATTACAGGCTTGATTATGATAACCCAATCACTTATCCACTCTTAATGGCAGGCGGGTTTTGTGTCATACTCACTATTATCATTTCCATCATTCTTGTAAGTAGCTAACTTGTTGCATGCGATGATTTAGTTGCGCTATACTAGTTAAAGAAGAAGGATACAGAATGGCTAAGATGAAGAGTAGTACAAACTGATGTGATTTATAGAGAGCCTATGGTTGGTGGAAATAGGTATCACACTTTTTGGAATGGACTTCTGAGCCCCTTTGCTGAAGACTTTAGTAGGCATTGGCGTGAGCATTCACGTTATCACTAGCGGTATTTAATACCATAAGTGATCCAGACTTACTGGATAAGCAGGGTGGCACCACGGTCCATTCGTCCCTAGCATTAAGGGATGAATGGGCCTTTTTGTATGCTTTTATAGAAAATGAGAGGAGCAACACACAATGAGCGTTATTTTTTCGGGTATTCAACCGAGTGGAACATTAACAATAGGGAACTATCTTGGAGCAATGAAGCATTTTACTGATCTTCAGGATGAGAATGAATGTTATTTCTGCGTTGTAAACCAGCACGCAATTACAGTACCTCAAGAAAAACAGGCTTTAAAACAGAATTCAAGGAGTCTTGCTGCATTATACCTTGCTTCAGGAATTGATCCTGAAAAATCAACACTTTTCATTCAATCTGAAGTACCAGCTCATGCTCAGCTAGCATGGATGTTACAATGCGTTTCTTATATAGGTGAATTAGAGCGCATGACCCAATTTAAGGATAAATCAACTGGAAAAGAAGCTGTAAGCGCAGGTTTACTTACGTATCCCCCACTTATGGCTGCTGATATTCTTCTTTACGGTACAGAGATTGTCCCTGTTGGAGATGACCAGAAACAGCACATTGAGTTAACTCGTAATCTTGCTGAGCGTTTTAACCGTAAATTTAATGACATTTTCGTTATGCCAGATGCGCGCATTCCTAAGGTCGGGGCACGAATCATGTCACTACAAGATCCTTCTAAAAAAATGAGTAAGTCTGACTCCAATCAAAATGCATTTATTTCAATGCTTGATGAGCCATCTACTATTATTAAAAAAGTGAAGCGTGCGGTTACTGATTCAGATGGAGTTGTCCGTTACGACAAAGAAAACAAACCAGCGATCTCTAACCTGCTTACGATTTACTCTCTTTGCTCAGGTAAAAGCGTTGAAGAAATTGAATCCCTATATGAAGGTCGAGGATATGGTGACTTTAAGGCGGAGCTTGGTGAAGTAATCGCTGAGATGTTAAAACCTATTCAAGATCGCTATAATGATCTCGTTTCTTCTTCTGAACTAGATGACATCCTTGATCTTGGGGCGGAGAAAGCGAACCGTAAAGCATCTAAAATGCTTACAAAAGCAGAACGTGCTATGGGGCTTGAAAGAAAAAGAAGATAAAGAAAAAAGGAAGGTTGCACTGGGCAACCTTCCTTTTGCTTTATCCAAATCAATAATAGTCATTAATTGAGAGACGATAGATCTAAGCCTTTTCGTTAATTCACGTGTGTTCCTTTTTCAAGTTCCCATATTTTTTCAAAATACGGCTGCCCTTTGATGATTCGCTCACAGATTTGCTCATGCTTAGCTGACCAACCTGCCTTCACTTCTCTATATAACCCTTCCCATGCCTCGTCCATTTCCATACTTTGGATTTGCACATACTGTTTCGGCTGACATTCTGTGAACCAATAGCGTATTTCAGCCGAGTTACCACTCGAATACAGTTGGTCTAGTGCCATAAACAAAAGCTGTTTCAACTGTCTTTCTTTTCTAGTAAGTCCCATCATAATGTCTGGTCCTGGAGAAAGAATATGATGTTCTTTCAAAGGTTGATCTGATTCAAACGGATAACTGATAGCTTCAACATCTGCCACCATTTCATAAACTGCTTTTTCTTGTCTAGGTATCACTCGACTTTTGCGAATCGGAATCTTATACCCTAATGTATCAATGACAATAACCCCTCTGCCGTCCGTAGCCAAGAAGCAATACTCTAAAGGTGATCGTTCATTATTTTTACGTATATAGCTCTGTTGAAAAACATCACTAAGTAAACTCTCCGGAAGCTCCGTCAAATCATTTTCAATGTAATGATACAGGAGTGACTCCACCTTAATAACAGGCACCTGATCCAGCAACTCAATAAAATCATCTTTTCGCCATTCATGAAAATTGCAAACATTGTACCCATTCTCTTCACCTTCAAACCAATTCACCCAAACATCTCGCAAATACAACATCTGGCTACCCCTCACTTCGCTACTGTTTGTAAAAACAGTATAGTCAGGACCAAGTCAAATTATTCCATGATAAGTATATTATTAAGAAAAGATTAATAGAACACCGAAAAGCGGAAGCCTCCGTTTAGACCCGGCAGGCACTGGAGCCTTTTCATTTGAACACGGTCTTTGTGTTCGGATGAAAAGGTGAAGTGACCGAGGGTCTGGAGGCTGCAGCTAGACACGAAAAGCGGAGACGAGTGTTTAGAAACGGAGATATTGGAACTCTTGAACTAGAACACGCTTTTTGTGTTCTGGTGAAAGAGTGAAATATCGCAGTTTCTGCGAGTCGCAGCTAGACACATGAAAAGCGGAAGCCTCCGTTTAGACCCGGCAGGCACTGGAGCCTTTTCATTTGAACACGGTCTTTGTGTTCGGATGAAAAGGTGAAGTGACCGAGGGTCTGGAGGCTGCAGCTAGACACGAAAAGCGGAACGGGCCCGCCTAAATCTGCAGGATGTTGGAGCCCATGAGACTGAGACGCTCTTTGTCTCATTCGATTGGGCGAAACAGCCGAAGGATTTGGCCCGCGCAGCTAGACACGAAAAGCGGAAGCCTCCGTTTAGACCCGGCAGGCACTGGAGCCTTTTCATTTGAACACGGTCTTTGTGTTCGGATGAAAAGGTGAAGTGATCAAGACCCGACCAACTCCATCTAGACACCAAAACCCACGAGACACATTCAATAACAAAAGCCCCCTGGGAAATCTCCCAGGGGGCTACAACCTATCTACTTTACAAATTTCTTAAACACCAATGTCGCATTATGACCACCAAAACCAAGTGAATTGTTCATGACAGCATTCACTTCAGCCTTACGCGCTTTGTTTGGCACATAATCGAGATCACAGTTTGGATCAGCCGTTTCATAATTGATTGTAGGTGGGAGAATTCCTTCTTCTAACACCTTCGCGCAGAAAATCCCTTCAACCGCGCCTGCAGCGCCGAGCAAATGACCAGTCATTGACTTTGTTGAACTAACCGCAAGCTTATAAGCATGCTCTCCAAAGACCGACTTAATCCCTGCTGTTTCATACCTATCATTATAATCCGTGCTTGTCCCATGGGCATTGATGTACCCAATGTCAGCAGGAGTAAGGCCAGCATCATCGATTGCCTGTTGCATTGCACGTGCGCCGCCTTCCCCTTCAGGAGCCGGTTGCGTAACGTGATATGCATCACCTGTTGAACCGTACCCTACAATTTCTCCATAAATTTTAGCGCCGCGTTTTTCAGCAGATTCAAGACTTTCAATGACAAGGATACCTGCACCCTCACCAATAACAAACCCATCACGATTCGCATCAAATGGACGACTTGCTGATGCAGGATCTGGATTAGTAGATAAAGCCTTCATTGAGCCAAATCCAGCTACGCTCATGCTTGTGATAGGTGCTTCTGAACCACCAGTAATCATAACATCAGCATCTCCACGCTGAATCACCTTGAAAGAATCACCAATGGAGTTTGTTCCTGAAGCACATGCTGTCACTGTACATGAGTTAATTCCTTTTGCACCAAGCATGATCGAAACCTGGCCAGAAGCCATATCAGGAATCATCATTGGCACGAAGAATGGACTTACACGACGAGCGCCTTTGTCCATAAATGTGCGGAATTGTGATTCATAAGTTTCCATACCACCAATACCAGAACCGATCCAAACACCGACTCTTTCAGCATTCTCATCAGTAATTTTCAATCCAGCATCTTCAACTGCCATTTGAGAAGCTGCAACGGCAAATTGAGTGAAACGGTCCATTTTTCGAACATCTTTACGATCCATGAAATTTTCAGGATCAAATTCTAGAGCTTCACCTGATACTTTTGCTGCAAATTGATCTTTATCTAATCGTGTTAGTGGATTAATCCCAGAAACACCGTTAACTATATTTGTCCACGTTTCATCTACCGAATTTCCGAGTGGAGAAACAGTTCCCAACCCAGTAATAACTACTCTTCTTTTCATTTTACCAGCGCTCCTTTTTCTCTACTACTCATTAACGTCCTAATTTTAGGGCAACTGCTCCCCATGTTAAACCGCCACCAAAGCCAACAAGAATAACCACATCGTCTTCCTTAACACGGCCTTCCTCCATCGCCTCTGAAAGTGCGATTGGAATCGTGGATGAAGACGTATTACCGTATTTCTTAACAGTTGTCGCCATTTTCTCAATCGGAAGTTCAAGTCTCTGTCTTGACGCTTCCATGATGCGAATATTTGCTTGGTGAGGAATAAGGAAATCCACATCTTCTTTCGTTAAACCAGCTTTATCGATTACGTTAATCGCTGATTGCCCCATTTGTCTAACGGCAAACTTAAATACTTCTCTACCATTCATAGCCATAAAGCCATTCGGCTCTTGATAAAGATGTTTAGCTCCAGCTCCATCTGAACCTAGTTCAAATGAGAGAATACCTCTTCCTTCTGTAACTGGCGCAATTACTGCTGCACCTGCTCCATCTCCAAATAGCACGGCTGTGTTGCGATCTTCCCAGTCAGTAATTTTCGAAAGTTTCTCTACACCAACTACTAGGATGTTTTTATAAGTATCATTATTAATGTACTGACCAGCTGTAATCATGCCATACATAAATCCAGCACAAGCCGCACTTAAATCCATCGCTGCTGCATTCGTTGCACCAAGTTTATCTTGAAGCAAACAGCCTACTGATGGGAATGGATAATCCGGAGTAACTGTGGCAACTAGAATAAGATCCAAGTCTTCCGCTTTTATATTAGCATCTTCAAGGGCCTTTTTTGAAGCTAAATAAGCCATATCAGATGTATTCATATCATCGTCTGCAATTCTTCTTTCTTCTATTCCTGTTCTAGTGCGGATCCATTCGTCAGATGTATCAACCATTTTCTCTAAATCTTGGTTGGTTAATACACGTTCAGGTACATAATGTCCTACACCTACTAAACCAGCGTTCATCATGAATTTCCCCTTTATAAGATATTTTCTAACTTAAAACCAATCTTTAGTAGCTGGTACTAATTTTAATTCATAAGTATGTGTTTGTCTACCTAACTGCTTCTTGGTAGCACTCACCATTCTCGCGTTACATTCATAAACTAAACATAAGTAAACTTGAACGAAGGGGGATAGATAGATGTATCCGTATAATCAACAACAGCCTTATTTTCACCAACAGCCTGGATATCATCACTATCAGCAACAGCCTTTCACACCTTATCCGTCATATCAGTCATATGACCCCTATCAGTCACAGCATTATCAGCAGCCTATTCAGCAACCTATCCAACAGCCACAGCCCTACTATCCACACCCTTACTACCAGCATGCCTATCATCCATACTATCCTCAGCAAGGATACCAGGGCGGACAGCCATTTATGAATCAATTTAAAAAGCAAAATGGGCAGTATGATTTTCCTAAAATGATGAATACCGTTCAACAAATTACGCCGATGGTGAAGCAAATGGGCTCATTGCTAAATTTATTCGTTAAATAATAGAAAAGACGTGTTTCCACGTCTCTTCTATTCATTTAGAAAGAAACAACATGCTTCCTGCACTTATAAATAGTAAAATTCCGGATATGACCATTAAGCTAAAACTACCAATCAATATTCCTATTAACAAACCACCTAGTGGGACAAACCAGATCCAGAAAGCTTTACGGCCCATAGTACTCTCTCCTTACTCCTGTGCATCCTGCTTCCCGAGCTCATAAGCATCTTCCATAGCCTTAAGAAAGAGCTGAAGCAATGGCTGCATCTTTTCAAGATCTAATTCGATTTCTTGTTCTCCAAGCGACTGCTTCGCTTCAGGTAAATACTTCATTGCAATTTGCATAAACTTCATGTTTTGATCCATTTCATTCACTCCTAATTTACTTTCGCCAGTACGGCTCCCTTCTATTATAACGACAAATACGGTGTATTGAAATGCTCCCGATCTTCCCGCTGTCCAGAAACCATCTTTAATACCATCGCAGCCTGTCCTCTATGGTAAGCTTCATGGTCGATTAAATGGCTTATGATCCATTCAGGAGAGTAACGGTGCACCTCTCCATTAATCGTAACTTCAGGTCCTGGTTTTCGATACTCTACATCAGATAGATGATTGAAATAAGATTTTATCAAGTCGCGCGCCTCTGCAAGGCGAGCTAAAAACCAGGAAAGATCTTTATCATCAGGACTAGAGATCACTTGCTCCTCTTGAAAGTAATATCGCTCTTTTTCATCCTCTGTCACGCTTTCTCCCATAAGGGCATTTTTCACCCACCAAAGCTCAATTTGTGCAATGTGTAGTATATAAGCTCCAACTGTAGGAAAACTTGAATACCCATAGTGAAGTTCCTGAAATTCAATGTCACTTACCATCGAAAGGAGTTTTTCTCTCGTTTCTTTTAAAGCTTGAAGCCCATGAGAGGAATCGTGGACATCATAATTACCGAGCGTCTTTTCAATCATTCATCATCTTCCCTTCTCAATCAGTCAAATAAATCGAAGGATCAATCGCCATCATTTTCTCCGTATGCAATAGTTGCAGTTGCAATCCTTCATCAATAGGTGTCACATTCTTAAACCCAAGCTTATTGGCACATTCTTTGCTAGAAACCCTGCACTTCAAATTACTCTGATAACGCATTTCCTTTGGATCTTCTATACACCATTCGACTCCGGTTTGCCATTCTCCTTCTCTTCCACTTGTTAGATTGAACGATTCTGATTGATCGATTCGACATCCTGCTTGATACAAAGCCCAACACACATCTCTTACATAAACCGCATCATGATGAAATTTCTTCCCCTCATTTTCATACGATGACGGTAGCTTTTTAGTTAGAAAGTAATGTTGATAAACATACTGAGTAGGTTGCCAAGGTCCATAAACAAGCGGGGCTCGAAGTACTTTTACAACACAATCTCGTTGATCAGACTTCAATAAAACTTGTTCATCTTCAGCGTTTAACTTGCCCGACATTGTTGTAGGGTGAAGAGGTGTTTTTTCTGTAATTTGTCCGTAACGTGTTCCGAAAACTTCCGTGCTCGATAAGTAGACGAGTACTTTTCCATTGGATGCTTGTAAGACCTTGCTTGTGTTCTGTAATCCTTCCTCGATCATCTTAGTGCCGCGAACATGTTCAAACCCTGGATGACTAAGATGAAAAATCGTGTCACATTCTTCGGAAATCTGGGTAAGAGAAGCTTCACTTAAAGAGCTGTTGATTTGTTTGTAATTAGCGTTTCGAAGTAACATCATTTCCTTCATTTCATATTCAGCATTTCTTAGGGTATTTAATTTATTATCAATTGCTACTACTTCAATCCCTTTGCCTAGTAGAAATTCTGTTAAATGAAAGCCAATGAATCCCAATGCCCCTGTTATAAATGCTTTCTTCACTAGTTTTCACCTCTGTTTAGATCGAATACTTTTCATCCCATCTGACCATTCTAAGAAGGATATCATTTGTCTAACTTAAGTTACCAAACCCTTTAAGGAGGATACTTTCATGCAGCTTCACCACGGAAATTTATTCTGGCCAACAACTGTAGCAGAGCCCCCTACATTTCCTGAACTCACTTCATCCATCAACTGTGATGTCCTAATCATTGGCGGTGGTATGTCGGGAAGTATTCTGGCAAAGACGCTTGCTGACTATCATGTTGACACTGTTTTAATAGAAAAAGATACGATCGGCTCTGGAAGTACTTCGGCGAATACTGGCCTTCTTCAATTTTCTAATGATGCTATGCTTGTAGATTTGATCGATCGATTCGGGAAAGAGAAGGCTGTTTATTTTTATAAACTTTGCTTAAAGGCAATAGACGAACTAGAAAAGGTTGCAGGCTCTTTAAGTGAATCAGCTGAATTTAAACGAGCAGAAAGCCTTTATTTCGCAAGCAACGACCATCATGTAAAGAAAATCAAGAAAGAATACGAAGCTTTAACACATCATGGGTTTGAAGCAGATTATATTGATCGTCACGCCATCGAAAGTCTCTTCTCCTTCACAGCTCCTGCAGGGATCTATACGAAAGGTGAAGCGGAAGTAAATCCGTATAAATTCGCACTTGCCCTTACAAGTGGCGCCAGAGAACTAGGATTAAAAGTGTTTGAGCATACCGAGATCCTCTCTCATCAATTTAATAAAAATGATTTAATCTTCGAAACTGAAAAAGGAGAAATTCGAGCAAAACATGTGATTTACGCAACGGGTTATGGTACGCAGGAGTTTGCCAAAACAAAAGGCGCACTACTCGAGCGCACCTATACCATTGCGACTGAACCCATACCGAAGTTTCCTGGTTGGCACAATCAAGCCCTTATCTGGGAAACCGATCGTCCTTATTACTATTTAAGGACGACTGCAGATCATCGCATCCTCATTGGTGGACTTGATTCTAATCTCAAAAAAGAAGAAAAACTCGAACAACAAGGACAGCTATTGCTAACTAAACTGCATGAAATGTTTCCTTCTATCCAAACATCAATCGCATATGAATGGAGTGCCATATTTGGTTCCACAAAAGATGGGCTACCTTACATAGGAAAACACCCAAAGTACGAGGGTGTCTATTTCATGTTAGGATATGGTGGAAACGGGACGGTTTATAGCATGCTTGGTGCCGAAATACTAAAAGATCTTATTTTGTATGATCATCATCCAGCCATGGAAATAACACGATTGAATCGATCGTAAATCATAGTTCCTCATGCTGTTGAAAAAAACGAATCATCTTCTTACCAAGGAATTGATAACTATCACTCAACAGAGCAAGGTCAATGGAGTATCCTAACTCCTGTTGAAGACGCTCGTATTCTCTAATTTGTTCTAACGAATAGGGACTTTTCATGGAATGGTGCCAAATCTTAACCGGACAAGGACACGCTTCCGTTTCTTTGTTGTCAATTCTCGTTAAAACCTCGTCATTCTCAATTTCATAAGCTTGTGCCATCTCTCGTAGTAACCGTTTATAGAAAAGGCGGTTCACTTGTTCTTGTCTGACAAGACGCTTCAAATCAAAACAAGGGTTTAATAATGCCGCTGATCTAACTAAGGTATGACGATTGTTTAAAAAAGCATTTGCTGCTAACACTCCCATACCTTCCGCAACAACATGTATCCTCGGATTCAGAATTTCCTGTTTGTGAACAAGATGATAAATTCGTTCAGTTAATTTCGCTGCTTTTGGTGATCCCCAGTGCCTTCCATATAGATTGCTTGTATAGACTGTATAACCAGCCTCTAGAAAATCGGCAATCATCCCTTCACGCGTATGATTCTGCAACCAGAAACTTGTATCAGCATCAACGAAATGTGTTAAGCCACCTATAATAAATATGCCAAACCCGTTAGGCCGTTCAGGGACAAGAACGATCGTCCACTCCCCGTCTAATTGATAGGCTCGTTTACGAATACACATACTCTCCCCTCGCCCTTTTATCACTTTCTGTATAACCTATGCAAGTTACATATGGAAGAAAGGGTGAAGTGCCTATTTTGAGGGAATTTCATATCTTCTTCATCCCGCGTCATTAGAAAGCGCCCTTAGTCATGATATGCACTATTGTTTCTATATATGTCCTTGCATGAAATTGGATATGATTGGGTATGGGAAAGAAGGTGGTGAGAAAAATGAAAAAAACAACTGTACTCGTATTTATTATTGTTTACCTTCTATTTAGTATTTCTGGATTTCTATTCCCCTATGATGCTGATTGGTATACGTCGCTTGCTAAACCTGATTGGACACCAAACGGTTCCGTTATAGGGACCATTTGGGCATTTCTGTTTGGGTTAATCGCTTTATCAACCGCCATTGTCTACCAAAAGCGTAGCTTCGGTCGTCATAATAGTGAGTACCTCTCACTACTCGGGATAAACTACATACTGAATCAAGCATTTAGTTATTTGCAATTTGATCAGCATGCTCTGTTTGCAACGTTCATGGACGCCCTCTTTATTGCAATCACTTCATTGATTCTTATTTTTCTTGCAGGTAGACAAAATCAGTTAGCAGGTTGGCTATTACTTCCTTATTTTCTTTGGACGGCGTTTGCTACCTATTTATCATGGCTATTTTATTACATGAATTAAAATTGATAGATGTTGCACTTAAATATTTTGTGGTATGATAATCGATAGAATACGTTTACAAATGAGGTGAATTTATTGCGTTATCTTTGGGCAATTATCTGGGGAGTTCTACTTAGCAATATGATATTCTACGTACTTGCTTCTATGCAAGGTGGTCATTACGAGTTTGGCCCCGCATCACTATTTGGAGTTATCCTAGCTGTTGCGGCAACGCTTCTTGGAGAAGGTTTAATTTCCGATCCAGCCGAACAATAGAAACAAGCGCCATTTACGGCGCTTGTTTTTTTATTGCCTGTACCTATGCCCGATTCTTATTAATGATGAGGCTTCGGTTCCCTTGACCACTTTCGATTTTGATTTGAACATTCAGGGAACGCTTCACCTGCACGAAGTTCAATTTGTTGTGGATCTTTCACCATACCACCTGTCTCTCCGATTTCAATATATACACCATTGTTCGGCGCTTTTTGTCCAGGTGTAAACTGACGATTTTCTCCGCCCATATTACTGCCTCCTTCCACTCATCAACTTTTGCCCCCTTTATCAGCATTCATCATCGAATAATGTTTTATGTAACCTGACATACAAAATTCCCTTTACAAAAATGGAAGGACTGGTGTTTAATGGTTACATGTGTCAATTTATCTTGTAACCATTACTGGAGGAACATTACTCATGGAACTGTTGGAACTACTTAAGTATGCATTTCTTGGTTTACTTCAAGGCTTCACTGAACCCATTCCAATCTCATCAAGTGGACACCTTGTCATAGCGCAAAAATTTTTTAATTTAGACATTGAAGGACTTAGTTTTGAAATCTTAATGAATTTTGCCTCCTTACTTGCGGTTCTTCTTATTTATCGCAATGACCTTATTCGCCTCACTTCTCATGGAATACGATACGTTGTCTCTCGGGAAGAAGAGTCAAAAAGCGAATTTATGTTTATCGTCTATCTTGTTGTTGCAACTATTCCTGCCGCTGTTCTTGGTATTTTGTTCGATGACTTTATTGGAGAAGAACTGAAGGGCATTAAAGTTGTTGGAGCTACTCTCATTATTACAGGTATCGCACTTTGGCTCATTCGTAACCTTCGTGGCTCCAAAGGCGAAGCTGGACTTAGTATCAAAGATGCCCTTATTGTAGGTTTGGCACAAGCTGTCGCTTTAATCCCTGGTATTAGTCGCTCTGGTGCAACAATCGTAGCGGCCATGGGACTTGGAATGAAACAAGAAACAGCTCTAAGGTTTTCGTTCCTATTATTCATACCTGTAAGCGTAGGTTCAATGATCCTTAGCATTGGGGATCTCCAATTTGGTGACATGCTTATACCATATATCGTCGCCTTCCTTCTATCTCTTACAGCTTCTTACTATTCATTGAAATGGTTTATGAATATTATGGCGCGAGGAAACTTAATTTATTTCTCTATCTATTGCTTTATCGTGGGCGCACTTGTCCTTATTTTCTAACCGGCTATCGCCGGTTTTTTTATTTGCCCTAACAAATTCCCTTCGGATAAAAGGAAATGTTGGTTGTGATAAGAAAGGATTACATGGGATAATAGAAAAAAATGATCAAAGGAGGATGAAAATGAAAGAAGATACGATTACATCAGACCCACTAAAAAAGTGGATTGCTGAAGAAGGCGAATCCATTTCGTTTCAAAAAGACGAGCCCCTTTATATGGATGGAATGAAAGCGGACCGTCTTCTTCTTATAAGATCTGGAAACGTACGTTTAAATAAGCTCACATCTGAAGGTAGAGAATTAACGCTACAAATCTGTCAACCAGGTGATCTTATTGGCGAACTTGCGCTCTACACTGGCCAATTAAACTTCTCCTCCAACGCATGGGCTGTAGATGACGTACAAGCAACCTTTGTGAAACAAGCTCACCTTGAAAAGACTCTAACAACAAACGCCCTGCTCGCCACAGAATTCATGAAATTCATGGGAGAAAACTTCAGGAAAAACCAATCAAAATTCCGAGATCTACTCCTACACGGAAAAAAAGGAGCACTCTACTCCACTCTCATTCGACTATCCAATACATATGGCGTTCAACAAAAAGATGACATACTCATCGACCTCCCTCTCACAAATCAGGAGCTAGGCAACTTCTGCGGCCTAACAAGAGAAAGCGTCAACCGCATCCTAAGTGAACTCAAAAAAGCCGACATCGTCTCCGTCACCCACAGCAAAATCACCATCCACAACCTAGAATTCCTCCGCTGCGCCATCCACTGCGAAGACTGCCCAATAACGATATGTAGGTTATAAGAAAAGCGAAAGCGCCCGTTTAACCTCGACAAGCGCTGGAGCCCCATAAAAAGAACACGTTCTTTGTGTTCATTTTATGGGGTGAAGCGATCGAGAGGCTGGGCGCTGCAGCTAGACATGAAAAGCGAAGACGAGCGTTTAGAAACGGAGATATTGGAGCTCTTGAACTAGAACACGCCCTTTGTGTTCTGGTGAAAGAGTGAAATATCGCAGTTTCTGCGAGTCGCAGCTAGACATGAAAAGCGGAAGTGGGCGGTTAGACACGGCAGGCACTGGAGCCTTTTCATTTGAACACGGTCTTTGTGTTCGGATGAAAAGGTGAAGTGACCGAGTGTCTGCCCACTAAAGTCGGAACGAGCAATAATACAATCTTTTAAAGAAAAGGATCGAAGCCATCAGCTTCGATCCTTTTTTTAGTCGACTAAATTCACGTTATGATGCTCCATCCAATAATTAATTTGAGCAAGGTGTGCAATCAATTGAGGTCCTGCCATAAGCTGACCGAACCAGGGTACTTTAAACGCCTTTCCTTCTGAATCTATGATATCTTGCACAACTTTTCTATCGATCAATTCAAGAAGCGGCGACTGCTTGTTATCGAGCGTATCTTGAAGCCATGAAGAAACGGCTTTCGTATAAGCAGGATTATAGGTTTTTGGATATGGACTCTTTTTTCGATAAAGAACATCATGTGAAAGCGTTCCTGTCATCGCTTTTCGCAAAAGTCCCTTCTCTCGACCATCAAGCATTTTCATATCCCACGGGACATTCCACACATATTCGATAATGCGGTGATCAGAAAATGGCACCCTTACTTCTAGACTAGCTCCCATGCTCATACGGTCTTTTCGTTCAAGAAGTGTTGTCATAAACCAATTTAAATTCAAGTAAAAGAGAGCTCTTCTTTTTGCTTCAATCTCACTCTCACCATCAAGTACTGGCGTTTCCTTAATTGACTCACGATATCTTTCCGTGACGTAATCTTCTAGCTTCAATTTATTCCGAACATCTTCTTTTAACATCGCCTGTCTTTCAAGTGTCGATCTCATCCACGGAAACTGCTCCTGATCTAAAAGCTCCGGCTTATGAAACCATGGATACCCACCAAATATTTCATCTGCACATTCACCAGAAAGAGCAACAGTCGCATGTTTCTTAATTTCCTTTGAAAACCACAATAATGAAGAGTCTACATCCGCCATACCAGGCAGGTCTCGACATTCAATCGCTTCCTTTAAATGATGCACAAGCTGAGGTGTATCAATCACACAGTTCGTATGATCAGTTGCAAGCTCTGCTGAAACTTTTTTGATCCACGGAGCATCTGAATTTGGCTGAAATTCACTACTCTTGAAGTATTTATCATTATCCACATAATCAACCGAAAAAGACCGTAATGTGCCCTTATTGTCATCAAGGAATGCCGTTTGAGCAACGGACGTAATGGCACTTGAATCAACTCCACCAGACAAAAACGTACAAACTGGTACATCGGCAACAAGCTGTCGTTTAATGGAATCTTTTAAAAGGTCCCCTACTTTACCTACAGTTGTATCAAGATCATCAGTATGTTCACTACTTTTGACATTCCAATAGCGCCATTTACGAAGACCACTCTGCTCAAACTTCATCGCAAATCCAGGTCGCAGTTCATTTATCCCTCGAAAAACCCCATGTCCTGGTGTTCTCGAAGGACCTAAACCAAAAATTTCTTGAAGCCCCGCTCGATCGACCTCCGTCTTCACATCGGGATGAGCAAGAATGGCTTTAAGTTCTGAGCCGAATTGAAGCGAGCTGCCACTTTGTCGATAGAATAACGGCTTAACACCAAGGCGGTCTCTTGCAAGGAATAATTTCTCTCCATCCCAAATGCCAAAGGCAAAAATACCATTCAAATGATCAACGCATTGCTCTCCCCATTCAACATAGCACGTTAAAAGAACTTCTGTATCCGAATGAGATTGAAATGTATAACCCTTTGCAAGGAGAACTTTACGCAAATCCTCCGTATTATATAGCTCACCGTTATAACAAATCGTATATTTCTTGTCGCTGTGTGTTCTAGTCATTGGCTGACTTCCACCAGCTGGGTCAACGACAATCAAACGAGTATGCCCAAATCCACAATGCGCGCTAACCCAGCTGTTTGAAGCATCTGGCCCCCGTCGTGATAGCGTATTCGCCATTCGCCTAAGAACGTTCTCTTCTCCTGTCAGATTCTGCTTCCAATCCACCCATCCTGTTATCCCACACAAAAAGATCTCCCTCCTCTCATTCCTCTCTGTTCACATTATGCATACGCCCAATTTTTGTGCAAAATGTCTTTCAGGGAACGAAAAAAGAGACCTTTTGATAGGTCTCACACTTTCTGAAAACGCAAAAAGTACCATGCGCCTTCTTTTACAACTGGTTTTATTTGTTTAAGCTTAAATCCTGTTTTTGTTGCTAAGTCGTCCATTTCATCACGACTTGGCAATGGATAAAGGTTATCATGAGCACTCATGAAGCTGTTAAACGCAGCCGAGAAAGCCTGTCCGTGTTTTGATTCATGGATAGGAGTGATGATAATCAGCTGACCACCTTCACCTGTTACCTCATTTGCCTTTTGGAACAGTTTCAATCGATCTTCTGGAGCAAAATAATAAAGTAAATTATTCATCATCGCCATATCAAAGGGGGCACCATCCCATTTCCATGTCATCATATCATCAGGATAAAGGTGTAGCGGTGATTTTAGCGGAAAATGGATATTAGCTTCTGCATCTAAACAGACGGATCGATTTTTTTCAATTCCAACAAGCTTCATGTCCTCTAGCTTTGCTCCAATACGCGATAAATACCCTGCGTAACCTGCCCCAAAATCAATAACGGATTGTGCATTCGTCGTCTTAATCGCTTGATAAATCTTCGGAAAAGCAAAACGTTCAATAAAGCTTGATGTTGCTGCAACCGTTCCACCATAGTCTTCGTCCTCATATCGTGCGGGTTGATCTTTGCTTAATAAATCAGGATAGGACAGCAAGATCGGAATATGTAACTCCATCATTTCTTTTAGTAAGATACCAACAGAGTGCTCACTGCTTTTTGAAATCGATTCAACCATATGTTTCTTAGAACGAACCTTTCCATCCTTCTCTTTTTTTAGGTGACCAATTGCCACCCCCACTTCAGCCCATCTTGTTAATAGCAGTTCATTCATGTCTCGTTTGGTTGCAACAGCAGAGACGGTTGTTCCTAATTCGAACTCATCAAATAAGTCATGTACATAGCCTACATGGGCATGCCAGGCGTATAAAAAAGGTTCATTGCTTTTCATCCACTTTCTAGCACGCCAGATTTTCTTTATTTCCTTCATCTCGTTTCCTCCCGTCTCATTTGCAATACCACGGATAATCATCCTCTTTCGTGAACATTACTTTCTCATTTGGATGCTTACTTAATTTCCCATTCCCTATTGCAGCTGGAATTACTCCTGCTTGCTTCAATCGATCCAACAGGTTAAACTTCCAAATGCCAAGTCCCGACGTATTTAACATCTGTTTATAGTGCAGAAGAGGTGAATGCTCTGTTTGATTGACCCCTTTAATTCGAAGTCTCTGCCACGGACGATAAGGAAAAGAGTAGAGCAGTGCAGCTTGATGACTAAGCGTAGACACATATTCCGCTCTCGGTTTTCTCACTTTCTCATACCACTTAAGCTGCTTCCATTCCGTCTGATTCGTTTTATACATCCAGCAAAGAAGTTCTCCCAATACATCAGAATCTTGAATCGCCAGGTTCATTCCTTCCCCTGCCATAGGATGTACGCTATGAGCGGCATCCCCTGTTAAGATCAAATTATTTTTGACGTAATTGGAGACATTGTGCCTAACAGGAATCATGAGTTGAATCTTTTTCCACGTATCAATTTGATGAACATAGCCCTCAAGCTCCGGCATTAGCTCACAATAAGCACGGTAAAAGGACTCTAATCCTTCTTCACGCATCGATTT
This sequence comes from Pseudalkalibacillus sp. NRS-1564, assembly GCF_050467905.1. NCBI lineage: Bacteria > Bacillati > Bacillota > Bacilli > Caryophanales > Fictibacillaceae > Pseudalkalibacillus > Pseudalkalibacillus sp. NRS-1564. The sequence continues at coordinate 110,682 of NZ_JBITPM010000008.1, forward strand.
GAACTCTCCCGGCTTAATCAACAGTACACTTCTTACTTCATTGTTCGGAAGTGGGAATAATCCGACAAATTTATTTTGAGTTGTGATGATAGTTGACTGATTTAGCGTCTCTGGTCGGGGAAACGATACCGTCAAGAAATGATGATTATATTTTGTATTCTTCATCTCCACTTCCATAGCTGTTCTTGTTAGTGAAGCTCTTCCTTCAGCACCAACATAAAAACCTGCGTGAATTTCACGTTCTCCTTCTTTAGTTTGAATGATCGCTTTCTTATTCTCAGGCTCATCATCAGTAAAGCCCGTAAATTTAGCAGGCTGTATATAATCAACAGATTCATATTTTGAAGCCTCTTCGAAAAGAAGCTCTTTTAGCCTCTCACGTGGAATCATAAGCGATGTATTATAGAGAGATGGAATCACATCGTAGCGAAATTCATTTGAACTAAGGTGCTCCATCGTGCCATCGTCTTTTTGGTTATACTCATGGAATTCAATCGAAGGTAAGTGAAAACCATTTTCTTTTACTACATCTAAAACATTAATTTGGTCAAGGACTTGAAGACTTTTTGGCTGAAGAAGTTCACCTTTATAAATCAACCCGCTTCTTTTATCTTTTTCAATTAATAGCGTTTTCACATTACTTTGTCCTAATTTGACAGCGAGTGTGAGGCCCGATATGCCTCCTCCAATAATCATGACGTCGTAATCCATCTCTTTATCACCTCTTTGCTATGGTCCTATTCCCTTCCAACTATCGGTTGAAACAGCTGGAGCACATTGGAGGCAGGACGCTCTGCAAAATAAAAAAGATCGACCACATTGGGTCGATCTTCGTTAAGTTGCCAAAGGAAATTGCTTTGATAGAAGCAGTTTCTCGAAACGATCCTTATTCAATGGTTTACTATAGAAAAATCCTTGCGCGAAGTTACACCCGAAGCTTCTAATAATATCACCCTGTTCTTTCGTCTCAATTCCTTCCGCAACAATTGATAAATTCAAACCTTCGCACATCGTAATGACCGCTTTAACAATCGCTGCATCTGCGTTGTTTTCCTGAAGGTTTCAAATAAAGGACTGATCGATTTTCAAAATATCTAATGGGAAATCCTTCAGATAACTAAGCGAAGAATAACCAGTTCCAAAATCATCAATGGACACTTTAATACCCATTTCTCTTAATTCATTTAGCATCGAAATACTATAATCCGTATTGACGAGCGTTGTGCTCTCCGTTACTTCAAGGTGTAGAGATTGAGGATCGAGACCAGAAGCCACTAATGCTTCTCTAACGGAATCAACGAATTTCTCACTTTGAAACTGTCTTCCAGACACGTTCACACTAATCGACAAGTCATCATATCCAAGCTCTTGCCATTTGCTCGTTTGCATGCATGCTTCGTTCAATACCCAAATACCAATTTCTTCGATTAGTCCCGTTTCTTCTGCAAGCGGTATAAACTGCGCTGGAGACACTAGTCCTAATTTCGGATGATTCCACCTAATCAACGCTTCACAAGCATAAATTTTCTGTTCATCTAGATTAACTTGTGGCTGATAGAAAAGAGTCAGTTCTTCTTTCTCAAGGGCTCGACGCAAATAACTTTCAAGCTCTAATCTCTCAAAAGCCTGATCGGTCATTTCATCGGTATAGAATTCAATATAATTAGCACCTTGTTGCTTGGCGCGATCTAATGCGATATAAGCATTTTTCATAACAGTATCAATTTCTAATCCATCATGAGGGAAAAGACTGATACCGATGCCTACTGTCATAAAGTACTCAACCTCGTCAAAGACGATAGGCTGCTTCAAATGTTCAATGACGCGTCTCGCAAGCATAAGGGCATCTTTTTCGCACTTCAGTCCAGGTAAGAGAACAGTAAATTCATCACCACCAAATCTAGCAAGGACAGCATCATCCTTTATAGCTTCCTTGATTCGAGTTGTCACTTGTTTGAGGATCTGATCCCCTCTTTGGTGGCCCAAACTATCATTAATCAATTTAAACCGATCTAAATCAATGAACATGACAGCTAGCTTCTCATCGGGATTCTTAATTGATTCATTTAGTAAGTTCTCAAATAACAAACGATTAGGAAGCTCGGTTAACACATCATAATAAGCGAGATGAGCGATTTTCTCCTCCGCTTTCCGTTGATTCATAATGCTTTTGGCTATTCCATACGCCCCGGTAATTTCGCCATTAACAATGATTGGGATATTGGTAATTGTAAAGAGAACGCTCATTCCAGACTTGTGTACAAGGTGAGCATCATATGTTTGAGCTACCCCCTGAAACGTTTGATAGAATTTCTTCCTAGTCATTTCTGCATCCTCTGATGAAACAAACTGAAGAGAATGCTTACTCATAACTTCTTCAGACGAGTAACCTAACAATGATTTTAATGCAGGGTTTACGCTCGTAATTTTACCGTATACATCCACAGAGTAAACAAGATTCGGATTTTGTTCAAACAGAGATTTAAAGCGCTGTTCTGATTGCTGTAAGTTTAAATTTAACGTCTCTAATTCCTCTGTTGAAGCTTTAATTAAATGTGATAATGCCATTAAACCATCCAAGTCCTTCATCTCCTGATTGTGTAATGGTTGATGCCCGTTGGCTTTCATTCGAGCATTTTTTTCATTGAAATGCGCAAAAACCATGCTGTTATTTCCAATTTGTACTTCTTGGCTATCTGAATAATATTCCGTTGCAAGGAAAACAGATGTGAGATCACACCTCTTTTCAAGATTCTCTAAATAAGTAATAATGCCGTTTGAAAATAGAGCACGAAGCGAAGCAGATGAATAAGTAAATAGACTTTGGCTCCAAGAATCACTAGCCATTTGGTCAATGCGCTCATAGGACGTTTGAATTTGTGCGGCGTCTCCATATGAGAACTGTAGCTTCGACCCCTTTGTTAGTACATGATTCGACGTAACCGATCCATCTCGATGTTTCTCCATAATGGTAATCGGCTTCACATTCCCATTATCCCGCTGAAGTAACGGGACGTGAGCTGCTGATTGCGGAAGTTTATTCGCAACATCATATCCTAAATACTTCTCATAAAACTGCACTGGCGTCAGGCCTTCAATTTCAAAAATACGCGTCCCGAGCGCTTTTGTCACCTCATACGTTCGTCCGGCTGGTTTCCAGAACGTTTCTTCGAAAATCTTAACTTCAAGCTCACTTCCGATAATTTTAGCTGCAGCGACGCCTGTCGTTAGCAGTTGATTACCTTTGATCACAAAGGAATCCTCATTAATAGTATGGGCTCTACCTCCGATCAATCGGTTCGGTTTCATATCTTCAAACAAAGTACGATCTTCCACATTACTATTAAAAAGAATGACAAGTTCATCATGTGTAGTCCTCTCATTCATAAGGGTGGAAGCATTCTCTTCCAAATCAAACAGCTTAATCTCGGCGTGTTGAAAAGTCGTAAAGGAAACGAGTATCCCTTCTTTCACGTAGTCCTTTTGATAATAAGCGCCACTTGCTGTGGCCCCTATAAGAACGGCGTGAGGAAGGAATGTCAATGTTTGTTGCGCGATTGCTTTAGCCCGCTTGCTGTCACCTGACAAAGAAAATAGTTGAATGAGTACGGCATGTGCCTGAAACAGTTCCGGTTGATTATTAATGCACTCCAGCAAATCTTGATCATGATAAACCATGACTGAAAATGTCCTCAAGCTATACACACCTCATCCTTTAATCCCTTTAATTCGAAACTTTTATATTTATGTATATGATATCAAAAAGTAGAAAGCGCGAATACACTTATCCCAGAAATATGCCAATCTACCCTACTTCTTATATCGGCATCGATAAACCAAACGTTTAATTCAAAAAAATCACCTTATCAAAGGTGATTTTTAGGACTTATAGCTGATAAAGATGCAGTATAGAATACCCATAAAAGATGACAAGAAGAAAAGCGAACATAAACTGAATCCAAAACGGCCAAATTTTTTTCTCCTTTTTTCCTCTTACTAGTATCATTTCCATCGAAAAAATAAGCCAAAGGGCGACGACCCCTTTCACAATAGAAGGTCCCCAAAACTCATAACCTATTACAAGAAACATTCCTGAAATGACAGTGAGAATATAAAATATTCGAAGAACCGTATGGATCATTTCTAGCGATTTCCCTTTCCCAGCTCTCATTAAAAAATAGCTAACAAGAAAAAGAATCAAAGTTAATCCCCAAGCAGAATAATGGGCGTGCAGCATAAACGATCTCTCCCTCTTTCTATGTAAAGATTCTTCTCTATCATATCATGAAAGGTTATAAGAGAAGTTAATGAAACATTCCTCCCAATTTCTTTCAAATGATAGGAAGTAAACGATTTCATTGTTATACTATAAAAGAAGCTTCAACTAAAAGATGGGAGTGAACCGTAACATGGTACAAACACAGGATATTATTCAAATGACGGAGCAATACGGCGCACACAATTATCATCCACTGCCTATAGTCATTGCAGAAGCAGAGGGTGTTTGGGTGAAAGATCCCGAAGGAAATCGTTACATGGATATGCTAAGTGCTTATTCAGCTGTCAACCAGGGGCACAGACACCCTAAGATTATTCAAGCTCTAAAGGACCAGGCAGATCGTGTCACATTAACTTCTCGTGCATTTCACAATGATCAACTCGGACCTTTTTATCGAAAAGTTTCTGAATTTACAAACAAAGATATGATTCTTCCAATGAACACAGGTGCAGAGGCAGTTGAAACAGCTGTTAAAGCGATGCGCCGCTGGGCTTATGAAGTGAAGGGTGTTGAGAAAGATAAAGCAGAAATCATTGCCTGTGAGGGTAACTTTCACGGTCGTACAATGACAGCTGTCTCCCTCTCATCTGAACAAGAATACCAAAGAGGATTTGGACCAATGCTTCCAGGCATTAAACTCATTCCTTATGGTGATCTTGATGCATTGAAAAAAGCCATTACGCCAAATACAGCAGGCTTTTTATTTGAGCCAATTCAAGGTGAAGCTGGGATCAATATCCCTCCAGAAGGTTTTCTTAAAGAGGCTTATGAGTATTGTAAGGAGCAGCGCGTGCTTTTCGTAGCTGATGAAATCCAAGCAGGGCTTTGCCGCTCTGGTAAACGATTTGCTTGCGATTGGGATAATGTAGAGCCTGATATGTACATTCTTGGAAAAGCACTAGGTGGAGGTGTATTCCCGATCTCTTGTGTTGCCGCTAATGAAGAAGTTCTTGGCGTATTTACCCCAGGATCTCACGGTTCAACATTTGGAGGAAACCCTCTAGCATGTGCAGTCTCGGTGGCATCTTTAGAAGTTCTTGAGGATGAGAAGCTTGCAGATCGCTCTCTTGAACTAGGAAACTACTTTCAAAATAAATTAAAAGAAATCAAGAATCCAATGATTAAAGAAGTTCGTGGTCGCGGTCTTTTCATAGGTGTTGAGCTTCATGAAGCTGCTCGTCCGTATTGCGAGAAGCTGAAAGAAAAAGGATTACTATGTAAAGAGACTCACGAAACGGTGATTCGTTTTGCGCCTCCTCTTATTATTAGTGAAGAGGATTTAAACTGGGCCATTGAACAAATTACAGATGTTTTGTCTGTACAATAAGGAAACGAAGAAAGCCTCGCTAGCTATAGCGAGGCTTTCTTATTTTCTATAATCCGATCGAAACGTATTTTGTTTCTAAATAAGCTTCAAGTCCTTCGTGGCCACCTTCTCGACCAATACCACTTTGCTTCATACCACCGAACGGCGCCTGAGCAGCTGAAGGGACACCATCATTCCAGCCTACAATCCCGTAGTCCAGACCATTTACGACGTGATTTCCTCTTCGAACGCTTTCACTAAATACGTAAGCAGCAAGCCCGAATGGCGTTTGGTTTGCAAACTTAATCGCTTCATCATCTGTTTTAACCTTTTGGATTGGAGCAACTGGTCCAAACGTTTCTTCATTCATTATTAACATGCCAGGTGTTACATCCTTTAAAACCGTTGGACGGTAGAAGTAGGATCCATTCTCTTCATATCCTTCTCCTCCAACAACGCATTCAGCTCCCTGAGTAAGCGCATTTTGAACGTGCTTTTCTACTTTATCATAGCCATCTTTGTCAATCATCGGCCCAATGTCAGTCTCTTTTTCTAATCCATTTCCAACCTTAAGTTCTTTCGTCTTAGCAGCGAATTTAGAAATGAACTCATCATAAATCTTCTCTTGTACATAGACACGATTACCGCATATGCACGTTTGACCGCCATTTCTAAACTTAGAAGCAACGACGCCGTCAACGGCTTTGTCGATGTCTGCATCATCAAGAACGATAATTGGTGCATGTCCACCAAGCTCAAGAGAAATGTTTTTCACTGTTTCGGCAGCCTGTTCCATTAGTTTCTTACCAACTTCTGTTGAACCTGTGAACGTTATTTTCCGAACGTGTGGGTTACTCATTAGCTCGCCTGCAACTTCTGATGATTTCCCAGTGACGAGATTTACAACACCTTTAGGGATACCTGCCTCTTCACAAAGTTCCACTAAACGCACTGCTGTTAGTGGCGTTGCAGAAGGTGGCTTAACAACAAAGGTACACCCTGCAGCAAGAGCAGGAGCAAGCTTTCTTGCGATCATGGCAGCCGGGAAATTCCATGGCGTAATCGCACCAACAACTCCTACTGGCTGTTTGCGAACTTCCATCATTCGCTCTTCTTTATGAGGCGGGATGGTACGACCATAAACGCGTTTTCCTTCTTCAGCAAACCATTCCACAAATGAGGCAGAATAAGCCACTTCTCCTTTTGATTCGTGAAGAGGTTTTCCCATTTCAAGCGTCATGAGCTCAGCTAGTTCATCTTCGTGTTCCATCATCAAACTATGGAGTTTCTTTAAGTATGACGACCGCTCATATGCGGTGAGGCTTGACCATGCGGGGAAAGCCTGATGCGCAGCGTCAATTGCCTTCTTCGTTTCCGACTTCCCCCCAACCGGTACAGTACCGACGAGTTCACCAGTTGCTGGGTTGTTCACTTCAAGCTTTTCAAGATCCTGACCTGTCCATTCACCATTAATGTAATGAAACTTTTCCATACGCTTACCCTCCTAGTAGATTTACTGGATAACAATTCCTTTTTTTAGCAAGAATTAAACACGAGAACGTTATCTCTTTCTTATTTCATTACGTAAAGTACCAATTCCTTCAATTTGAATCTCGACCACATCACCATCACGAAGAAATTTGGGAGGCTTAAATCCTTTTCCTACACCTGCCGGAGTTCCTGTTGCAATAATGTCTGCTGCCTCCAACGTCATCCCCTTAGAAAGAACGTGAATAAGCTCTGAAATATTGAAGATAAAGTCAGACGTATTTCCGCTCTGTCTTAGCTCTCCGTTTACCATTGTCTTAATAGGCAGTTGATGCGGATCTAGTACAGCAGATGTATGTAAAATAACTGGCCCCATTGGACATGATGCATCAAGGCTTTTCCCAACAAAAAATTGTCCATGCTTTTTTTGAATGTCGCGCTCTGTAATATCATTGATGATCGTATATCCAAAAACATAGTTCATGGCCTCATCGCTTTTGATACCTTTTCCCTGCTTGCCAATAACAACCGCCAGCTCACCTTCATAGTCGAGTGCATTACATAGCTCATTTTCAAATGCTAAGACGCTATTTGGAGCGCTAACTGTCGTTGGAGCTTTTGTGAAAATCATAGGATGCGCTGGTATATCCTTTTCACTTCCCATTTCAATAGCATGATCGCGATAGTTTTTCCCTACACAGAACACATTTTTAGATGGCCTTGGAATGGGTGCTTCTAACTGAACATCTTCAACATCTACTTCATACTGAGACGGTACTTCCATCAGTTCAGCTAAATCTACTTTTCCTGATTGAATAAATGATCGTAAATCAGGGATGTGGTTTCCTTGCTCTTGATAATAAGCGCTTAAATTAACAATCCGATTATCTTCTTTCCAAATACCGAATGAAGACACATCGTGGTTTCTAAAAGAAACAAACTTCATCTCAACACTCTCTCCTTTTCTTCTCCCCTATAAGGCAAGCCATTCAATTATTTTTAAGCTCGTTACATTTTAAGAGGAACATCCTTTACTTTAATACTGCTATTATGACATGAAATCCCATTCATTTTCATGAATATTGCGATAATCACACTTTAAACGAATAAGAATTTCTCTAACAATAAAAAGGACCTGTATCTCTACAGGTCCTCTCGTTTTATCCTTTGCTTTCTGTTTCTTGACTCTGTTCTTTTTCCTTTTTCTCTGAAAGCAGTTCAGTAAAAGCCTCTCTTGGCTCAGTTAAGACTTTTTCCTTAACTTCGAGACCTGATAGGATTTCTACTCTTCCATTTTCTTCTCGTCCTTGTTCTACTTCTCTTAAGTAAAGTTGTTCTTCTTCAAACACGACAACATAACTAGTAGAATCTTTTATTATAATGCTTTCCTCAGGGACAGATGGAGCATTTTTATTTTGATGAAGAGGAACATCAATGGTTACGTGTGTACCCGACTTCATCTCTGTTTCCTCATCAATCATGACATTAAAATGATACAAGCTCAGTCCCGTCTCTTCATCTACCTCATATGGACGATCCTCTAAGATTGTCACTCTTCCTGTGACTGGTTGACCAGGATAAGCACTCGCCCGAATCAGCACTTCCTGATCGACAGCAAGAGTTGGGTAATCTAATTCATTGACGGAACCTTGAACAGTGATCTTATTAGATAACACCTTGACAACCGGCTCACCGTCTTCAGGAGTACGATTCACTTCTTCAACTGTACCGTCCAGTGTCGACTCCACCTTAAGATCTACTTGTTCTGTATCTGCCTCAGCAATTTGACGTTCTAACTCTTTTACATCAAGCTCAGCAAGTCTTTTCTTATATTCTGTTTCTCGCATTTGCTCTTCCACATCTAGTTGCAGTTGTAGTTTCTGCTCATCCTCAAGATCTTCATTAGAATCAATACGTGACGACTGCATAGTCACGTCGCTGAGCTGATCATCGAGCACAGAAACGGCTGTTTCAGCTTTATTTAATTGCGCCTTTAAATCTGAAGTATTCACAGTGATCTCTTCTTCATATTCAAAAAGGGCTGTACCAGTTGAAACAAGATCGCCTCCACCTACAAGCACATCTGCTATGTTACCGCGTGAGGCTTGATAATAATATGACTCTTCTAATTCTGGAATAAGAACTCCTTTGAAAGAAGCAAGTTCTTGATAAGTTTTCCCCTTTACAGTAACCGTCTCCAGCTTCTTCTCACCTGCGATCACACTCTGGATAATCAATGTGTTAACAGTAATGAAAAGAAGGACAACAAGAGTTACACTAATGCTAATCAAAAGTGACTTACGATTCACAGATGGACCCTCCAACTTTTTCATTAAAATGCCGTTCTCATATAAGCGATGATTGCAACGATGACTAGATTTAAGCCGATTGTCCAAAAGATAACGTATCTTTTCGCATGAGTTGTACTTTGCTTAAGCGCAGCGTACTGAACAAAAGTTCCCCATGCTAAAAATATGGAAAGACTGTAGCTAAAATAAAGCCAGAATGGGCTATTTGTTATCAAGTCTACGTAGACACCTAAACTGTAAGGAGATACGAGTGAAGGCTCATGGAGAAATGGAATAAACGGCAATTGAAGCACCATACCGATTAACAAAATAAACACGACATAGCTATGTATGTAAGCAAGTCTTTTAAATCCAACTTCCTGAAAGAATGGCCAATATAATAATGCTCCTCCTAAAACAAGGAGAACAAACGTGATGAGTCCAAGTAAACCATCTGTAATCACTTCACTTAGAACGAAAAGCAATCGATCATCTGCTGCAATGCCAGCATATTCAGGCATCTCCCCAGCGTATTTGATGTTCATAAACGATGTTATTCCAACTACTAAAAAGGCTGCGATCGTTAATAAGAATATGCGCCACCAGGATCCTTTTAATCTGTAGGCTGATTGAAGCGGACGAAAGTGTGAAAAAGGTTTAAAGCTTCCTAAAACTAGTCTCATAGAATGCGACATCCATGTTCCTCCTATGTAAATTACCTCAACTACTATTCATATTTTTACATAAACTCTCGTATTTTGACAGTATCTTTCAAGAAAAAAAAGAAAACATACCCATTTGGATATGTTTCCTATGTCTAGAGTGTCTCCATTTCAATACGACTTCCACGCCCCGATGGTTCTGATGGGGTCACAATGACTTTTCGAGGCAGTCTTGCGCGAAGCTCTGGCACGTGACTAATGACACCGACAGATAAGCTCTCATTTTGTAGCTTTTCAAGTGCTGTAATAACGGTATCTAGAAGTGATTCATCTAGGGTACCAAATCCTTCATCAAGGAAGAAAAACTGGAGCGGATGAGCACCCCTCAATTGAATTTGTCCTGACAGTGCAAGGGCAAGAGCAAGCGATGTAAGGAAGGTTTCTCCTCCTGATAATGTTGAGACTGGTCGCTTTACTCCTCCGTTTGCATCGTCCCGAATTAAAAATCCTCCTCCTGAGTCTACTTCAATAGCGTATCGCTGAGAGGTTAGATCGCCTAACTTCTGTGACGCGTCAAAACTAACTTGCTCTAGCTGTTCAGAAGCAATAAATTCCACAAAACTATTTCCCCGGAAAACGGTTTGAAGCTTATTAAGCTTTTCAAGCTCCTCACTCAAAGACTGACGGTCCCCTTCAAGCACCTTATAGCGTTGATGCCTTTTTGTTATATCTTCTACATGATGTCGGCATGCTGCATAATGTGATAAGGCTTCCTCTCGATTAACTTTTGCACTTTCTGCTCTCTCAATCGTTTCATGATACTCTCCTTCAGTGATTGCTCTCCCCGAAAGCTTCTTCTCAAGCTCTACCATCGAATGCTCCGTTTGATCTCGTTCTTTTCGATAGGCTTGTACTTGCTCTTCCCATTTCTGTTTCTGTTCTTTATCTACTTCAGCATCTCTAACCTGCATACGGTTCTCAAAAATAGAGTCTTTTTCAACTGCTTGATATGTTTCAAGTGATTTTTTCAAACGTAGCTGAGCATCGTCATTGTAATTTTGATCGGCAGCGGAACGTCGTTCATTTTGCTGATAGCGTTCCTCCGCTAGCTGCAATCGCTCATGTGCCGTTTTTTCTTCTTTTCGAAGGATTTGTAATTGCTCATTCGTTGCTTTGTAACCTTCTTCTGCTGTTGTGTTACCTACGATACTAATGTGATCAGCTATCATCTTATTGATTTGTTCTTTAAGCTGTTGTAATGAGCTTGTTAATTCAGCTCTACGCACAGTATGTTGTTGCACCTGTTCCTGAAGCTCTAAAAGATGTTGTTCTTTTTTCTCAATATAAGGAACGCTTTTTTCGAGACGCTCCCTTATGGTGGTTGCTTCTTTATCCATCTCTTCAATTTTTTTCATTTCTGCTTCAATCTCATGAACAGAAAGAGACAATTCCTCTTGAATGGTTTTCGTTATTTCTTCTGTTTCTTTACTTAAATTAATCCGCTTTTCTTTTCTACCTTCTAGATCTTTCTGAACTTGTTCTAGACGATAAGCATATTCGGTCGCTTTTGACTGCTGCTCATGAAGATTCTTTCGAGCATTTTTAACTTTTTCTTCTATTTCTCGAACATCCTGAGCGAGCGATTTCATTTCTGTTATAACAGCAGCTTCTGTAAGGTTACGATCGACATCGCTTATATCTTGCGCCTTAACTAGTTGCTCGTCCTGATCTGACATCAGGTCAGACGTTTGCTCTAGCTGATATTGAAGCTGTTTAGCATGTTGAAGTTGATCTTTTAACCGTTCACGCCTTTGTTCTTTTTCCTTTAGATCTTCCTTCAAATCAGGTGTGTTATCATTACCTTCTGCAAGCTGAACGTGTTCTTTCGCACCGCAAACAGGGCATGCCTGCCCTTCTTCTAGTTCTCTCGCAAGACGTATTGCAATGACGTGTGTGCGATTTTGTTCAAGTCTTTGACTCGTTTGATCGATTTCATCCTGAACGTTACGGATGTGATTCTCAAGCGTAAGCTTATGAGATGATATGGCATGATATGTTGAAAGAACCAAGTTATAATAACCTGCATAACTCTCCTTTAACACCTTCAAGTTTTGCATCGCGTCATCATATAGAGGCTGAAGTTGCTTTTGAGCATTCACTTGTTTTTCTTCTTCACGATGTGCTTCATCTAGCTGCTTTTGTAGAGATTGGAACTCCTGCTTCAAGCTCTGAGCTCTTAGAATTCGCTTACGTTCTTCAGGGGCGACCTGCCGACTTGTCAAATCTTTATTAAGGTCAGATTGAAGCGTGCGCGCTTTCTTTAAATCCTCTTGTGCTTTTTTCGTCTCTTCCGCTTTTACCTTTGACTCTTTTTCTAGCGTGACTGATTGATTTTCGACACCAGCACGCTTAGTTTTCAGTTGAGATATTTCTTTTTCAAGCTCTAATCCACGCTCAAATTCATTCAGTTTTTTTAATAATAGAGGCTCCTGCTCTTGCCGATTTTGTTGCTTGCTTTTATGCTCACTCTTTCTTTCTTGATACAGCTTTGTAGCTTCTTCTAGTCGGCGCTTTGTTTCTTCATAACGATTCTTTGCTTCTTGTACTTCTTTTTCTGTTGCTTCAACCGCATCTAAATAAGGCTTTATTTGCCCCGCCGCATTTGCTTCATTGATCTTTATTTCAAGCGTTTCGATCTCAGCTCTTTGTTCAGCTATCGCCTTTTTCCTACTGCGAAGTTCATCAAGCTGGTTTTGAAGGTTCCAAATCTCTGTGACATTTTCTTTTTGTTTCTCAGCTGCAAGAAGATCGTCCTTTGCTTTCTGAGCAGCTTTTTCAGCCTCAAGGAAAGCTTCCTTTGCCTCTTTAAGAGATTCTTTAGAAGCTTCACCTAGTCCCGTTTGTTCAGCCGTAATTTCATTCAACTTATATTTTTTCTCATCCACTCTTGCTCTTAATCGACGATTAAATTGATCACCGTATTTCTCAAGCTGGAACAAACGTTGTAACATTTGTCTTCTCTCAGTGCCTTTTAAAGAAAGGAATTCTGCAAATTTACCCTGCGGCAATACAACAGCACGCGTGAAATCATCAATCGTAAGCCCTAGAATTTCTTGAATCTGCTGTGAAACATCACGGTCTTTATCCGCCAGAACCGTATTTTCTTCACCAAGTTCTATTAATCTTGAATTGGCCAAACGAATGGAAACATCTCCAGAACGTTTATAACTTCGCTCCACCCGATAGCGCAATTTGTTTCCAAGGGCGAATGTAAACGAAACATACAACGTGTCTTCTGCATGATTCATAATGCCCTGGGTATTATTCGTTGCTCGTTCAACTTTCCCATAAAGGGCAAGAGTCATAGCATCAAGCAAAGAAGATTTCCCACTGCCAGTAGGACCAAATATCCCAAAAATTCCTCCCTGACAAAGTGATTCAAAATCAATTTCTTGTTTCTCTCGAAAACTATGTAGTCCTGAAACGGACAGGTGTATCGGTCTCATGTCTTCAGTCCCCCTTACTCCTCATCATCTGACTGTGTTAGCTCTAGAAAAAGCTGGACAAGATCTTCTTCTGGTTCAGCTCCATCTGTTTGTCTTTCATAGAATCGTTTGAAAAGCTCTTCTATCGGAAGATTAGCATTAGACACTTCTTTTTGCTGATCCTTTTTTGCAAAGACAGGTCTAATATGGATAAATCCATCATGCTGACTGCGGAGTCGATGAATTTCTTCTATAGATAGCGTATCATTTAAATGGATTTCGAGATCAATCCACGCATCAGCATCTTTTCCTTCTTCTAGCCACGTATATACTTGCTCAATCCCTTGATCAGCGATCCATCGAACGAGTGGCTTGCCTGATTGTATAGGAATTTCATTTATATGAGCAAGACCCTCTGGCTCCACATCAATGATTGTAACTGACTTGGATTGATTGGCTTCTGAGAAGCTGTAAGCAAGAGGGGACCCGGAATAGCGTGCAAGTGCTGAAGCTCTCGTAATCGTTTGAGGCCGGTGTAAGTGACCGAGCGCGACATACTGCGCCTGTTCAGGAAGGGAATTCGCTGATACCGTATAAGCGCCTCCTACTTGTATCGGTCGTTCAGAATCACTCTCTCTGCTTCCGGCTACATAAATGTGACTCATAGCAATTTGAACGGCCTCCTCTGATCCCGCTTCTGTCAAATCACTAAATAGCTTTTTCACCCGATCATCATACGCTAGCTGAAGGGCCTCTTCTTCCTGACTCGCTGTTAAACATTCATTCAGTCTGGATTCCGATGGATAAGGAAGTGCAGCGATAGAGAGCTTCTGCCCATTTCGAACCGTCACTTCTATCGGATCCGTTGTGGGAAAACCAATAATCGTTATACCGTTTGTATGAGCAAGGGGGCGTGATGCCGACAACCGCTCTGGATTATCATGGTTGCCTGAAATGATGATTAGCGGTCGTTCTCCACGGCTAGTTAATTTTACTGCCGCATCATAGAAAAGCGTTTCAGCTGCAGCGGGCGGATTAACGGTATCAAAAACGTCTCCAGCCATTAAAATAGCGTCTACGTTTTCTTCATCAGCAATCACCATTAATTCTTCAAGAAATTCCTTTTGTTCTGGTAGACGGCTTCTTCCTTCTAATGTTTTCCCCAGGTGCCAGTCTGCAGTATGAAGTAACCTCATATTAATCATTCCCTTATTTGATTCATATTTTGACTCCATCGAAACGAAGACAGCCGGACATAAGCCCGGCTACTTGTTAATCGATTAAGAGAGATCGACCTCTGTCAAAGAAGAATAATATTTTCTCCTGACAAGGCATCTTCCAAATCTCATTAATGGCTTTTTCATATAATTGTAGCTGTGTTGTATAGCGCCGCTTCATTGTCTCCATTGCGTGTTCATCAGAAGTAAAACGATTCGCTATCACGTCTGTTTTGTAATCGACTAGCACTAATTCACCGTTTTGATCGCGAAGAATACAATCAATCACACCCTGTAGAACTACCGTCTCTTGATCTCCTTCAAATTCAGGATAGATCCATTTTGAATCTACTCCTAGGCTGAAAGGGACCTCTTTATATATTTCAGCTGCATTTCTCATTTTCTGCCCGAGCTCTGAATCCATTAATTGATGAATTTGCTCGACATCAATGGCTCTTCCCTGTTCAGTCGTTAACAATTCCTTATGCTCAAGTTTGGCGACTAACTCGTTAATGTCTTCACGATCATGCCACTTTTGCAAATCAAGGTGCTGCATGACAATGTGCATCGCCGTTCCCCGCTCAGCAGGCGTTAACTGCTTACTTTGAAGAAAGCGAGGTCGCTCTTTCAGTGATTGGCTAAATCCTTTGACTAGCTTGTCATCACTTCGTTCATCTTGAAAGATCTCACGTTGGCGCTTCACTTCTGTAACGGATTGTTTCGACCTTGTTTCAGACGCTGCTTGATGAGGATAAGTCCAATCAAGACGGTGGTTCACCTCATCTTTATAGGAGCTAACTTCAGGAATAGGCTCTTTCTTCTGTAGTAACATTTCATATTCCCGATGTTTATGAACATCTTCTGCTTCAATCTCAGCGAAGGACGAAGCGTTATGAAGAGTGAGTAACCACCGTGCCGGATGTTGAAATACCTCATCATGTTTTGAAAAATTCGCCATTCCTTCAGATATAGAAGCGAGATCTTTATGTCTCATAATAGCGGGTCCAATCCAGCTCAGATAGGTCTTCCCTTTCGATCGTTCGTAATCCGATAGCAGCCACTCATCTCCAGCTGCTCCTGCCCATGACAATCGTTCTTTCTCCCAATCATTTACCGTTCCAACTAAAATTAATTTCTCTTTCGCTCTCGTTAACGCAACATAAAGAACTCGCATTTCTTCAGCAAGTAGCTCAAGCTTCATCCGCTTTTGCAGTGTAAAGTAAGGCAATGTCGGATAACTAATCCTCTGAACTGGATCAATGAATTTTGTAGCAAGACCAAATTCTTTATGCATCAGCATTTGATTGGCCATATCTCTCATATTAAATTGCTTCGCAATTCCTGCAATAAAGACGACAGGAAATTCAAGTCCTTTGCTTTTGTGAATGGTCATCACTCGGACAACGTCCTCTTGTTCTCCAAGAGCGCGCGCAGTTCCGAGATCACTCCCACGCTCTTTCATTCTGTCAATAAAACGCAGAAAGCGAAATAGGCCACGAAACGAAGTCACTTCGTATTGTCTTGCCCGATCATACAGCGCTCGTAAATTCGCCTGTCGCTGCAAGCCGGCAGGCATTCCACCAACAAATTCATAATAGTTCGTTTCTCGATAAAGCTGCCAAATTAACTCACTTAAAGAAGACTGCCTTGCCGCTTCTCGCCACCTGTTCAAGTTTGTGATGAACTTCGATAATGTCTCCGATAGCTTGTTCGACTCAGTCTCACAGTAAGATCGTAAGGCAAGATAATAACTTGAATGTTTCTCATTGATACGAATAAGGGAAAGCTCTTCCTCTGTTAACCCGATAATGGGTGAACGGAGCACGGAGGCAAGCGGAATATCCTGATAAGGATTATCGATAACATTAAGAAGACTCATCATAATCGCGACTTCTGTTGCTTCAAAATATCCTGTTGCAAGGTCTGAATAAGATAGGATGCCAGCTTGCTTTAATTCTTCCATGATCACAGGTGCCCAGCTTGCTGTTGCACGCATTAAAATCACCATATCCCTATACTGTATTGGTCTCATACGATCTTCTTTCCGGTCGTACACTTTTGTTCGTTCGCTTTCACTCTTCCCCATCATATCTTTAATATTAGAGGCAATAAGCCGAGCCTCAAGCTGAACCTTTTCAGTTTCTTCTTCGTCTTCGTCTTTCTGAGCGCTCTTATCAATAATATGAACTTCCGGAACAACCGTTTCAGACTTAGGGTATTCTGCGCCAGGAATGAGCTCAGCTGCTTCATCGTACTCTATCTCTCCAACACGCTCGTCCATAATTTGTTTGAAGATAAAATTCGTACTATTCAACACTTCTTCTCGACTACGAAAATTGCGCGCAAGATCAATTCGTTTCGATGGCTCGTCAGACGATCGACCAAACGTCTTATACTTAGAGAGGAACAACCCAGGTTCTGCTAGTCTAAAACGGTAAATACTTTGCTTCACGTCCCCTACCATGAAGCGGTTCCCACCTAAGTCAGAAGTTCTGCTAATGGCATTCAGGATGGTTTCCTGAACAGAGTTCGTATCCTGGTATTCATCGATCAATACTTCAGCAAATTGTGTTTGATATTCACGAGCAGCACTCGATGGGACCGGGTGCTCGGGAGTAGAACGATCATCTAACAAAATAGAAAGACAATAATGCTCAAGGTCACTGTAATCCACAAGCCCTTTTTCTTTTTTTAGCTCCGTATACTTGTATCTAAATTCATTTACAAGAGAAGATAACGTTCCTAGTACAGGAGCAAGTTGAACGATGTCTTCTACATATTCCTCAGGGTTTCTTTGGAATAGCTCTTCTTTTAAACTTTGGATGGTCTTTTTGACACGATCACGAAGGCCCTTTACTGTATCAATCATTTCAGGATCATATTGATCCCCTTTACAAGGCTTTAAGCGACCAAACGTTATTTGTTCAAACTCATTTTTGAGCTCCTGCCACGTTTGAGCGGAAGCTGATAGAAGCCTTTCCGTCATTTCACGTTCCATTTCTAACATCTCAAGGTATGGCTCTGGCCCGCCTGGTGCATTAGAAAGAGAAATGGCCTTCTCCTGCATTTCACGCATACCTTCAAGCTGAAGAATGACATCTTTTTTTATTTCCTCTACCCAGACCAATTCATCAAACGCTTTTTCACTCGCTTCTTCATATACGGCGACACTCTCTTGCAACCATTGCTCTGGCCATGGGTGACTAGAAGAGAAATGATAGAGTCTTTCTACAAGAAGCTGAAGATCCACATCACTACGATCACTACTGTAGCGATCAACAAGGTCATAAAAAGCCTCATTCTCTTTCTTGCTATAATGCTCTTCGAAAAGTTCTTCCATTGCTTCTTCACGAAGCAATGCCGCTTCGGTTTGATCCGCTACTCTAAAGGCTGGATCAAGATCAATTTCGTAATAATAGCGTCGAAGCACTTCCATACAAAAAGAATGAAGCGTTGAAATAGAAGCGCGATTCAACATCGAAAGCTGTCTTCTTAAATAAAGGGAAGATGGGTCTTCTTTTAACTTTTCTTCAAGAGCCTCCCCGATTCGATGTCTCATTTCAGCCGCTGCAGCATTTGTAAACGTTACGACAAGAATTCGATCAACTTCAGCAGGATCATTCTCATCAGCAAGACGCCTAATAATTCGTTCAACTAAAACAGCCGTTTTCCCCGACCCAGCTGCAGCTGCTACGAGAACGTCTTGATCACGAGCAGCAATAGCTTCCCATTGTTCGTCTGTCCATTTCGAGCCTTCGGGTTTATTCATTATCGTCATTCCCGTTCGCCTCCTCTCTCATCCGTCTCAGTATTGTTTCATCATCCTGAACAGTAATCGGTCGATAGTCATTATCCTCCATCGCCTGATCAAATTGACAAAATGAGCGATAGGAACAGAATGTGCATGGGATGCGATCCTTCATCTTGTAAGGATCGATATCGATACGTCCGTCTGATATTTCTGTTCCAATCGTTTGTATGGTTTGCCGTGTGAATGACCTGAGCGCCTGAAAATCATCGGAAGATAAAACAGAAGAATTTTTATAAAAAGTACCGTCTTTCTTTAAGGCGGCTGGAATAATGTCAGATTTTTTCTTCTCAATGTCCTGATCCATCAAGCTTACGACATCTTTGTCAGCTAGAAGAAGACCCTTCATCTTAAACTTTTTGAAAAGTTCCTGTTGAAGAGCAGCTTGTCCTGGCGCTGATGCCTGCAACATTGGATTATGAACGTGGAAGTACAGCATTCCAGCTGCCGTTGCATCACGACCGAGCCAAATGTTTGCGTTTGTAATCACAACATCCAGATACGTTAGCATCTGAAGCGCTAAGCCAAAGTAAACTTCTGAGAGATCAAGAGAAGTTCCACTTGATTTGTAGTCAATAATTCTGAGCAGAAGCTCCTCTCCATTTAGCGCCTGATCAACGCGGTCCACTCGTCCGATCAGCTGGATTTTCACCCCATTCTTAAGCGTAAACTCGATTGGTGGCAAATCCTGGTTTGGGCCAAATCCTAGTTCGAGCCCCGCTGGCTGAAAACCGCTTTTCTTCGCTTGTTGACCGAGAACGGAAGAGGCTCGACCTACTACCTGAGAAAGTTTTCTCATTATATAGTGATAGCGATTTGAACTTAATAGAATTTCATTTTGCAATTTCGGTGCAAGTTGCTCTACGATTTGACCTGATAGTTCATAATATTGATTCGATGAAAGCTTGGCCCAATCCCAATGACGCTGCTTAATTGTTTCAGCCATCATATTTAGCGCAGCGTGGAATAACTGGCCAATGTCTGGAGCTTCAAGCTTAAATGTTGACCGTTCTTTCAACCGTAAACCATGAGAAGCAAATTGCGAAAAGGCACAGGATTTATATCTTTCCATTCTAGAAACACTTGTTTGAATCTTTGAACCATACAGTTTTCTACTCGTGTCTTCTGTCAGACGATCTGCTTTGTTACGATAAAAAAGACTTTCAATCAATCGAACTCGATTCTCTTGTGAAGACGCTGTAACGAACCAATTATAGGCATCCCACCAGATCGGATCAATTGGATAGCCTCGATGCCATTGACGAAGCTGACCTGTTAATCTACCAATTGTCTTCGCCGGGTTCGTTATAAACGATAGTTCTTCTTTCAATTCTTCACCTGGTTCAGCAAATTTCAAACCAATGTTAAGTTCAGGGAACATCTCTTTCAATCGATTCATCACAATAGAAGGCTGCAATCCCTTTCCTTCTTCATCTGCAAGAGGACAACTTACCCAAAGAGCATCAGAGGGCGTTGACAAGGAATGGTAAATTAAAAATTCTTCGTCTAAAAGACGTCGCTTTAATCCAGGTGCCAGCTGGATCCCCTGATCCTCTAGCTTTTCTCGATCCTGTTCGTTCAAAAGCCCATCTTCCTGTATTCTTGATGGTAAAACTCCTTCATTGACACCTAGCAAAAAACCACACTTCACATCAGTAAATCTCGTTCGATCAATGCTACCGATCACAACTTGATCAAGTGAAGCAGGTACGAGGGCAAATTTCATGTTTTCCATTCCAGCTTCAAGAAGTTTCGTAAATTGTTCTATCGAAAGTTTTTGATCACCAATCAATTCAACCGTTTCATCAAGCAGTGCAATAACAGCATCCCAAACTTGATCATGCTCCCGTGCTTTCGAAAGCTGACCTGCTTCTTCTGCTTGTACCTTCAATCTATCTATTTTTTCTGCAGCGTGACTATTCTCTAGAAGATAATAAAGAATTTCACACATTTCGCGAACGGTTTTTGCTTTCGTCATTTTTCTTTCAAACTTCTCGAGCGGTGTAACAATCCATTCTTTCGTTTCATTTAATCGATCTTCCATTTTTTCGAGGTCATCTGAGGTGACCGTTTCATCATCTTCGAGCTGTCGGTAGATATTTGCTTTAAAGCGCTCATCCGTTTTCCAGCGATAGCCCTTAATGCCTTTAGCAATTACATAATTTTCGAGTTCATCCATGCGCTCGCGAATGGTTTCGATACTTTCTTCTGTATCGTCAGGAAAAAGCAATTCTGTTTTGACACAGCGAAACACAGATTCATAGCGCCAGTTATATTGAATTATATCTAGACTGGACCTTATTAATTCAATTAGCGGGTGATGCAGCATCGTTCTCTTTTGGTCAGAAAAAATAGGAATACCGTGATCGGCATAGATCGTTTCGACAAGTTCATAATAAGAAGCCATGTTACGTACCATGACTGAAATGTCTCTATATCGATAGCCCTCATCGCGTACTAATCTAAGCGTTTCACGCGCTGCCGCTTCAACTTCGGAACGGATATTCACCGCATGATGCACTTGAATATGCTGAAGACTTCCATTATAAAGAACTGGTGGTCGTTCACCATAGTTGGCTTCTAAATGAGCAAGTTCACTATTGTTATAGCGCTTTTGATCAGCTAGAATTATCGGTTCTTTAATAGCAGCCCCCTCTTCATGCGCAAGTCCTTGAAGAGTTTGATATGTTTTCGCTGGCTCATGAAAGAGATCCAGTTCATGAATGCTTGAAGGATTAATCTCGGGATCCATCGTGATGGTAACTGTAAGGTTTGTTCCTTTTTTTATTAAAGCCTGAAGCACAAGAAGCTCTTGAGGTGTAAAACTATGAAAACCATCAATCCAGATAGAGGCACCCTCTAGGTAGCTTGACGCTTCGATTTTCTCAGCAAGCAATGCCAAATAGTCTTCCGAATCAAGATAAAACCCGAGCATTTCCTTCTGAAAAGCATCATAAACAAGGTGAAGATCATAGAGCTTATCTCGAAGTAAGCTTCGCTCATCTTCATCATAAAGATCATCCGCAAAACGTTTTATATCTTCCGGTTCAAGACAATACCGTTTAAACTCTGTTACCATGTCATTCAGATGTTCCACATACCCTGTTTTTTCAGAAGAACGCTGATAAATTCTTAGCTTCTGTTTATTCTCTTCGATGATATGACGTAACATCATACTTGTTCCTACGCTTGTTAAGTGTGGGCGGGCCATCCCTCCCGTTTCTTGAAGAACTTTCCATGCCAGTCTTGTAAAACTAAAAACCTGAGCACGAATCATTCCTTTTAACCCTCTATTATGTACTAGTTCATATTCTGATTGAAAAGTCATTTGCTCTGGTACAAGATAGATCATATCTTCACCAAGCGGGCGATCGATCAATTCTTGCTGCATTTCAGATAAGCAATGCTCTGTTTTTCCACTTCCAGACCGACCAATCACAAACTGTACCGCCATGTATTCTACCTCCTACACCGTATATTCTTTGTCTATTATCTCATGTTTTTCTTCAATTGGATAGCAAGACAAGAAAATACGTTCGCATCTAAAGCGACATTATTTGTAAATTATCACACTCGATGGTTTTTAGAATGGTCCGTCAGGGTATATCAAATATAAGAACATATTTACAAAGGAGTTTTGACAATGGAAAAAGAATTCGAAACATTTAAGTGGGAGCTAAATAGACTAACAAGAGACATGACCGAATTTGTGCATAGCTACGAAAAGCTCGACGAAGGTCAAAAAAGAAGTGTTGCATCGAACTATCCATTTAAATCAGACCTTCATGACCTAAAGAATATGCTTGCTACGTGGAACAATACGGTTAATAAAATGTAAAAAATGAGGAGCACTCCCTAAAGTGGGAGTGCTCCTTTATTTAGAAATCATGTTTCTTTCATAACTTCATACATCTAAAGAGTAGAGACTTGTATAGAAGGAGGTCAACGATGTATACCCACAAAAAGTATTACGAGCCTTACGTTAGTCCATTTGATCCCTGTCCCCCTATTCGAGTGAAATCTTATTCCACTCCTCCTAATCTTTATATGGGATTTCAGCCCCCAGGACTAGAGCAATATTCTGCACGTGAAGCTCTCACTCGAGGTACTCTCTGGAAAGCTTTCTATGATCCCTATCCTTATCCTTCAAAGCGGGGGGAGTAATACATGTCTAAACAGCTACCGAAAGCCTATTATGAGCTGTTAGAGGAACTGCAGGCCACTGATTTCGTTCTCGTTGAACTGACTCTTTACCTTGATACACACCCGGATGACTACGAAGCCATTCAACAATTCAATGAATATGCCAAAAGAAGTAAGCATCTTAAGAAACGCTATGAAAAGGAATATGGTCCCCTTCAGCAATACGGCAACAGCTATTCAAACTACCCATGGAATTGGGGCGACGCACCGTGGCCATGGCAAGTCTAGTCTGGAAAGGGTGAACCTCAATGTGGCTATATGAAAAGAAATTGCAATATCCCGTTAAAGTCAGTACATGTAACCCCATGCTTGCCAAATTTTTGATTGAGCAATATGGCGGTGCTGATGGTGAACTAGCAGCAGCCCTCCGTTATTTGAATCAACGGTATACCATTCCAGATAAGGTCGTCGGGTTATTAACCGATATCGGCACAGAAGAATTTGCTCATCTCGAAATGATCGCTACAATGATCTATAAACTCACAAAAGACGCAACAGCAGATCAAATGAAAGAAGCTGGACTCGGCGCCCACTATGCTAATCATGACAGTGCCCTATACTACTCCAATGCCGCTGGCGTCCCATGGACAGCAAGCTACATCGCCGCCAAAGGCGATCCAATCGCCGACCTATACGAAGACATCGCCGCAGAAGAAAAAGCAAGAGCCACCTACCAATGGATCATCGATCTCTCAGACGACCCAGACCTAAACGACTCCCTCGCCTTCCTAAGAGAACGAGAAATCATCCACTCCCAACGCTTCAGAGAAGCCGTTGAAATACTTAAAGAAGAAAGAGATAAGAAAAGGATATTTTAAAACGAAATGCGGAAGTGGGCGGTTAAATCCGCAGGGCGTTGGAACCCATGAGAATGAGACGCTTTTTGTCTCAATCGATTGGGTGAAACGACCGGAGGATTTGCCCACTGCAGCTAGACATGAAATGCGGATGTGGGCGGTTAGACACGGCAGGCACTGGAACCCTATAAATTGAACACGGTCTTTGTGTTCGAGTTAAAGGGTGAAGTGACCGAGTGTCTGCCCACTGCAGCTAGACATGAAATGCGGAAGCGCCCGTATAGCCTCGACAAGCGCTGGAGCCCTCTAAAAAGAACACGCTCTTTGTGTTCATTTTAGAGGGTGAAGCGATCGAGAGGCTGGGCGCTGCAGCTAGACACGAAATGCGGATGTGGGCGGTTAGACACGGTAGGCACTGGAACCCTATAAATTGAACACGGTCTTTGTGTTCGAGTTATAGGGTGAAGTGATCGAGTGTCTGCCCACTGCAGCTAGACATGAAATGCGGAAGTGGCCGTTAAGGGTCGACAAGCGCTGGAGCCCTGTAAAAAGAACACGGTCTTCGTGTTCATTTTACAGGGTGAAGCGATCGAGGCCCTGGCCACTGCAGCTAGACATGAAATGCGGAAGCGCCCGTATAGCCTCGACAAGCGCTGGAGCCCTCTAAAAAGAACACGCTCTTTGTGTTCATTTTAGAGGGTGAAGCGATCGAGAGGCTGGGCGCTGCAGCTAGACACGAAATGCGGATGTGGGCGGTTAGACACGGCAGCTAGACATGAAAAGCGGATGTGGGCGGTTACCCTTCACAGGCACTAAAAGCTTAAAACCAAATAAACAATAACACGCAAAAGCCATCCCCTTTCGGGCATGGCTTTTGCTTCATCTCACATGATCTTCAGTACGATGTTTTCTCGGGCGTTGATTCAATTTGACTTCAATTAGTTTGCCTGCTCCCCATAATACAACTATGGCAGCGAGAATCAGCACCATCTCCAAAGGACGATGGATCAGGGCGAAGACATCATGTCCAATAAAAGACACGATCGATATCATCACCATTTTCCCTAGTAAAACGGCGAGTACAAAGCTTCTAATGCTCATATTTGACAGACCCGCAACGACATTGATTAAAGCTGATGGCGTAAATGGAAAACAAAGCAGAAGAAATACCATCCCAAATCCATGCCGCTCGATCCAGCGAAGTGTTTTTTCGATTTTGGCATGTTTTGTAATCACTCGCATGAAGCGCTGTCTAGCAAGCTTTCTGACCACTATAAAAACGATCAAAGCGCCAAGAGATGCACCAAGCCATGAAAGTAAAGAGCCATACCAGAATCCATACGCAGCCGCGTTTCCTGCTACAAAAAGAAAAAGGGGCAATATGGGAATCACAGCCTCAAGCATTGGTAGCAAAATTCCAGGCAAAGGACCAAGTGCACGATACTGACCTAGCCACTCTCTGATTGTTTCTTCATTCAAAAAGTCTTTAATCATTTCCCATTCCATATGGGAATCAACCTCGTTTCCTGATGCATACGTCATTGCGAAAGCACATAATGCTTATTTCTTATATTAAATCACAAAAAATTATGATAAGAAAGTCTCGTCTATTTTAACAACGCTTCGTACACTTCTTCATCAAGAGCTTCCGCTTTCTTTTGATTATATGTTTTTTCATATTGTGGTTCTGCCGTTATTTTCGCACCCCAGAACATGCTTTCTGCGACTTGAGTAACTTCCACATTAATCTTAGCAAGCTTCAGCGACACTCCTTGCATCGCTTCCTCTAGGATAGATGCTTTTCCGTGAATGGAATATACCGTTTCCAATCCGATTATTGTAAAGACAACATTAGAATGCTGTTTGACATTTTGAATTGTTTTTGAGTTAGAAGTCACAGAAAAGCGAATATTATTTTTATCTAGGCTTTTCACCCATGATATCGCTGATACATTGGGTGTATGGCTTTCATGATCAATCGTTGCAAGCATTACAAGCTTTTCTCCTTCTAAAAAGGTTACAAGATCTTCTGTTAGCTCTGTCATATTCCCCTTCTTCGCCAAAATGCCTCATCCTTTCAATTTCTTTGATCTATTGCTTTCCTAAAAGATTACCACGAATCCCTCTTAATGGAAACGCTTCACCATTTCAAACCGAATTTATTGTATAAAGAAGACTATATTAATGAAACTCATTGATGATTAATATAAGCTAACATATAAAAAAAAGCCGTACTCACGTGAGCACGGCTAACAGGGGGAAAATCACTTTCAAACTACTTAGGGGGTTTGATAAAGAATATTCCCGAATGTCAAAAAACCAAACTACAAATTTGAAAATAAATTATTTTTTTCATTCATTTTAAGTGAACCACTTATATCAAGGTTAATCGACTGAAATTCAGGTAAATTTGAAAGCGTCATAGAAACTGGGAGACCTGATGTGAAATGCTCATGATCAAGATCAACCTGTATACTGTTCGGCTCCCCGATAGGTCTTGTTTGATAAATAAGAATAGAACTCTTCTTATCATCTTTTAATTCTAAAAGAATATGCTTGCGGGATTCAATAAGCTGTCGCTCCTCTTCTGAGGCAACATCAAATCGCTCTTCATAAGTCTTTCGGCTTTCAATATCAAATTGATTAAAAAATTGCGAACTTATTTCTTCTTGAGCATCAAATGAAATCACAAGTTGCTGACCATCATCCTTTAAATGAACAGAATAAGAGATTCCGCTGTACTCTCCAATGGTTACCTTTTCTCCCTTTTCCATCGCTTCCAAGTCAGATTGCGCGATTGTTTTACTAACTGATCCGTCTTTATTAAGAATCACTTCATTTAATCGATATGAGAACTGTTTCTGTATTGCCTGAAAAGGTTCTAAAGGAAGATAACTTCCATCCTTGTCTTCCCTTACATCATACTCAATGGAGTACGGGTTTTCTCCGCTTGTATTGGTGATTACAAACTTTGTTTGCGGATCGTACTCACCTTCAATATAGAGTTTATTCATGTTAAGACCTGCTTCAAAATGAGAAAATGTAAGCTCTCCATCCTTTATTTTTACACTTTTGTTCAAATCCGTTTCAGCATATACATTTGAAGCATAATCACTTTCTAAAGACAGCTCCTGATTTTCCAAGTTCACCTTCTCATCATTTCCTTGAACATACGCATCTTTAATAAGGACGGAATTTGCTGATGAAAAACGATTGAACTCATTTATAGTCCCACCGGCCTCATGATTCGGTATTAAAATATCAGCCTGATAGATACGGTGATTCACAACATGAGGCTTGCCATTTTGCTCCTTAGAAATGTTCTGCTGATTAACTAAATATGATTCGTTTGATCCTTCGATTCCTGTAAAGCTAACTGACCCGATATGTAATCTTGGTAAATTATATGGTTGATCACTTTCCTTCAACGAAAAGGAATAAGTAAGATAAACGGCTCCGTAATTTAGAACCATTACATCATGGATAATTAAATCTCTCTCGGCTGAAAGAAGGGGGATACGGCGCTCCTCACCACCCAATACTCCTAACTCTCTTGCTAGTCGAGTCTGCGGAACACTGTTTTCCATTGCTTCTTCCCAACTACTAGTAGATTCGTATACTTCAAAAAGAGACTCATCCACTTTAAAATTAGGCTCCCCATTCTTAATCTGATTGAAAATAACAAGGAACAGGACGAAAGATAAGAAAATTCCAATAATTTTATATAAATTTAATTTCCTCACATAGATCCCTCACTTCTAATCGTCATACCTCTATTCTATCAGTTTTGAACTTATGATTTAAACAACAGTCCTATCTCAGCATCCTTTTTAAAGAATAAACCAAAAAAACTTCCTCTAAGGAAGTTTATGGTGCTATTTCAACTGGAATTCGAAACAAGAAACTCTCTTCTTTATTATTCATCACAATAGGTACTTTAACTTCAATCTGATATGCACCTGGATCTAGAGGTTCTGTAGCAAGTGAATCCCCTTCGATAATTTCATCATTAGACACATTCTTTTCGACTGAAGGTACTAAAGAATTATATGGAATAACAACTTCGTCTGTATTTTGTTCAATAATTTGGTAATCCAATAGCCGGTCTTTTACTACCTCAACCTGAGTATTCTCGTCCCCTTCATACTTTATCTTGGCAGTAAGGGTAATACTGTGATCTTCTGCTAGTTTACTATTCACCAGAGCGCCTATAGGCATTTTTGGCTGCGTCTCCGATCTTGATACCACGTCTCTTTGATTTTCACTAAGCAAGTATTCACTAGTATTCATTTTCCGATCACTAAACAGTACATTGACAGCGCCTACAATAATAAAAACAATAAAAAACAATATAATTAGCTTAGAACTATCTAACTTCCATTTCTTCATAACGACATCCTTCCACGCTTATCTCAATGCACCTAGTATATCATTTCCTTATCCGAATATAACAAAAAAACTTTAATGAATAAGAAGTTTTGATACACTAAAATAAAGATCCAGAGAAAGGATGTCATTAGATGGATTTGATTATAGATGTACTTTATGGAACTGGAATTGTTTTCTTACTGATTGCTGGTTTGTATTTAGTTGATCAATTCCGCAAATAAGGCCTTATGCATTAGGTCCTGCTTTGTACAAGACCGATGGTGATGGATCAATAACGGAGGCATCATATTCCTGTTGAACTGACCCTTGTGGCATTTGTTTAATGATGCGAACGAGTTCTTCTTCATCAGGATTGTACCCTTTTCCTGATAAGTACTCCATTATTTCTCTAGTACTCACCGGTTCCTCGACATTTCTTAAAAAGCTTAAAATTTCATTCTGCATGATTTGTCTCCTTTCAATACGTCAACGTCTCACATTTTTATTACCCTATTAACAGAAATTATAATCGTTTTCACACCCGACTCTTTCCAAGCGTAATGAAATTCGCTAAACTTAAGATAGTTTCAGCTTTACTAAAATGAAAGATTCTATATAGAGGAAGGAGTAGGACATTGCGTTCATTATTACTAGTTATTTCAATGATGTTCGTTATCTTGGCGGGGTGCGGTAATAATTCATCTCAAACCTCTAACGAATCGAACGGAGGAGAACAAATGCAGGAAAACATCGCTTTTGAAACAGTCGAAATGCAGAATGCTCCTAAAGATGTTCAGACAACCGTTCAACAAAAATGGTTAGAAAAATCCACTTTTACAATTCCATCAAATGACGATCTCTATATTATTATTACTCGTGGTGAGATGCCAACAGGTGGTTATTCAGTCTCAATCGACAGTATCATTAAAGAAGGCAACGAAATTGTTGTCTCGTATTTCTATACTGAGCCGAAAAAGGATGATATGGTTACACAAGCCATTACAAAACCAATTGTGATCTCAAAAATCGAGATGACGAATACTCGTGTTAATTTTAAAGAAATTCAAAAAAGCGTTCCTAATTAAGGATTCGCTTTTTTGTTACACACAAAATCACAACGCTTACAACATTCGTAATGAGCCATTAACAGGGGAATTTCGCTTTTATTTATCCAGCTCCATTCCCCCATGGCCTCGATCACTTCATCTCTCATGCTGAACACAAATCGCGTGTTCATTTGAGAGACTCCAGTGATTGTCGGCCATTAACGGGGAATTACGCTTTTATTTATCCAGCTCCATTCCCCATGGCCTCGATCACTTCATCTCTCATGCTGAACACAAATCGCGTGTTCATTTGAGAGACTCCAGTGATTGTCGGCCATTAACGGGGAATTACGCTTTTATTGAAAGGACTGAGGATATGATTGTTTATGAAGATAATGATTATTTTGTCATGATTACACAGCATGATCACGCTTTGCTTTCAGGGCAGTTTGCAGAAGCGTTGCGAAAGTCTTTTTGGCCAGGTAATCTCTATCAGGAAGATGTTTTATATGCGATAAAACATCATGATCGTGGATGGATTCCACTTGATGAAGTTCCATTTTGGAATGATCGACGCGAAGCACCCTACTCCTTCTTAGACTTTCCTCTAGCTACTAAGCTAGAATTCTATAAGAAAGGGATCGAGGAAGTGAATGAAAAAACAACTTACGGGGCTTTTCTTTGTAGCAAACACTATCGCTCTTTCTTTAATGGTGCCGAGTCTGAACATGCGATCCGTTTTTACGCAGAAGAAGAGAATAGACAGGATCAGCTCAAGGAATCAATTGATATACCTGATGATCTTCTAACATTTCACTATCAGCTTCTTCAATTTTGTGACGACCTGTCGCTCTATGCATGTTTTCAAGAACCGGGTGTCCAAAAAGAGGAAGAGCTCTCCTGGTATCGGAATGGATTCCCTCAATCCTTTTATTTTCTGGAGGAACAGGATTCAATACAGACAAGCTGGAAATCTACTGATACGATACAAATATCTCATCCTCTATTTCATGAAGATCACGTCTTTCAAGTGCAGCTTAAGCGTGTTCCAAAAAAACTGATCGAAACTGAAGGAATTTCAAAAGCTTATCAATTCACTCCAATTGAATATCGTAGATTTTACTTTAGTAGCTAATGCTGACAATAGACAGTGAGATATTTGCCTCTGAACGAAAGCCAGATTCATCACGTCAACTTAAATAGGAACTTCCTAATCATTTAGGAAGTTCCTGTGTGAGTATACAAAGTCCCCTCTCCTAAGAAAGGCGTTAGAAAAGTAACGTTACAAAATAGAAAATAGTTCCCAGACCGGCAATGGAATAATTAAAAAGGCGATTGTTTTCTGACCAATTCTTTTCAGCGTTGAATTTTTCAAAGGCAAGCATTCGATAACTCGTCTCGCTTCTCATTCTCAACACACCCTTATTCGATTATTCTAACTATTCTTTCTATTATTGTAAGCGCTTACTTAATTAAAGTAAAGGTTTAACCACAACAAAAAAGCCGTTTAACTAACGGCTTTCACACTGGTCAAGTGGGTCTACTTCGTTTCGCCATGTTTCTTCGTTACGCAGTGCAAAAAGTAGCCAATCTTCGTTCCCATTATAATTGGAGTCGTTCCATTCGCGGAAATGAACCACTGATTGAAAGATCTCTCCCTGAATTGATTCAATTAATTGGTTCCTCTTAGGATGATCTTCTATCCAATCAAACAACTCTTTTGTGAGAATTGATTTGAGATCGAATTTCATAAGGTTTCCTCCTTTACTTTACCACACAGGAAGAAAATAGCAGATGTTAGTTTCACAAAACTTCCTCATTTTGATGGTTCATTTGCATTAGGGCATTTAATAATCGGTCAAGCTCCTGACTACAGCGAATGGTTCTCTCTGATGCAAATCCATATCGTCCCGCAACTTCAAACATTTCTTTGCGTTTTTTTTCAATTGCATCATACATGTCTCATTCCTCCTCATGCCAATACATTACCATTATGCCCATTTCTAGAAGGAATCAAAACGTATTCGACCAAACTTCCTATGCTATGTCAGAATTAGTAGGAATAAGACAAAATCTTTTGCTAAACTCGATTAATTGTGTAAAGAAATAGCTCTCTGTATGAAACTATCCTCCTGTATAAGGTTACTTATATAGTTCTCTTATTCCCCTTTTTCAATTGTTTAATCCATCGTTTGCATTTATAGATGAGTGCTACTCCCATTTCTTCTTATCATGATATTAAAATTCGTCGAGCCGTTCGTAAATGATTTTTCAAATGTGAATCCCGCTCTCTCATACACCTTGATCGCTCTCCTATTAAACGATGCTACAGTCAGTCTGAAACCTAAGAACCCATTGTATTCAATTGCATAAGCAAGTCCTACCTTCAAAAATACCAATCCTGTTCCTTTGCCTGTCTGATTAGGATGTAGTCCAAGGCCAATATCGATATAATTCTCCTCGTAGGCGTCAACTTGGTGACCAGCTGGTACTTGCGCCGATTCTCCATAGCAAAAGTACCCAATCAAATTTCTTTTGTCATCGATCACATAAAAATAGGCCCCATTCATAAACTCTAATAATTCTTCTTGATCGCCTTTAAAACTATACAAAGAATAAGGTTCATCATATGTCCACGTTTGAATTTCGCGTGCCTTTTCTAAAGTCATAGGGTGAATTCTCATAACCTTATCGATTCCCTTCCCACTCTCCATGAAATTGTGATAAAAATGATTGTATAAATTCATGCCGTTCTTCTGCAAGACTTTTTCCCGTCTCGGTATTCATAAGATCTTTTAATTTCAAAAGTTTTTCATAAAAATGATTAATAGCGGTAGACTGTTCATTTCGATAGGCATCCATTGTCATATTTGTTCTTGGTTCAATAGAAGGGTCATAAATCACTTCTGCTTTGGAGCCGGCGTACACAAACGTTCGTGCGACGCCAATCGCCCCTATCGCATCTAATCTGTCCGCATCTTGCACAACTTGTGCTTCGAGACTCTTAACTGGTGGACGATTCCCTCCTTTATAAGAAATAGTCGTAATAATTTCCATTACGTGTTCTCGATCCGCGGCCTTTAATTGATAGAGCAGCGCTTCTACCTCTCTTATTCCATCCTGCTCTGAGGAAGCTACTTTATCATCTGCTAAATCATGAACGAGTGCTGCTACTTCACAAATAAATGTGTTAGCACTCTCTTCATCTGCTATTCTTTTTGCTTGTTTGACAACCCGATCAATATGATGCCAGTCGTGACCGCTACCTTCTCTTTCTAATTTTCGTCTAACGTACGTTCTAAGTTCATTCAAAATAGTTTCCACGGTAATATGTCTCCTTCTCTAATAGTTGGGTTATGCCTACTCGAAATCTCCTCTCGATTATAAATCGAAAAATTGATACTAGTAGCTATAACTTAACCCTCACAAAAAAAGGCCAGCTATGTGCTGACCTATAACTTCTCTTCGACTTCTGCTTTCTTTAGTAAATCTTCTTTCATTTGCTGAACTTTCTCTTGCGTTTTGGTGTCAATCAAATAGTCTTTTATACGATCCTTCATTTCTTCATAAGATGGTGGATTCTCAGCATCTTTTGAGAACTGATCATTATAAAATGCTTTCATCTCTTCTTCGGTCACTTCGGGTGTTTCAATTTTCTCTTTAACAAATTTATCTACAACGACAATATCAGAATATTGACTTTCAAGCTGAGCCAGCGTCCTGCCTTGACCTTCTAGCGCTTTCTTCAGCTCATCCTCACCATCAAATTGAGCCTTTATTTGCTCAAGTTCAGTTTCAACTTCTTTATCTGATGCAGAGAAACCTTCTTCTTTTGCTTTCTGAAGCAGAAGTTCCTGTCCGATTAAATTATCCATAACTTCTTCTTCAATTGACTTCGCCACTTCCGTATCCGATGGATCTTCACCGCTCATCGTATAGCGCAGCTGAGTTTGAACTAGCATCGAATTATAATCTTTTCCCTTAATATCTTCTCCATTTACAGTAGCAACAACCTTATCTTCTTTTACCTTCATTGCTTCTAGTTCTTCCTGTGTTTGATCCATTGTTGCTGATTCTTCTGAAGGCTTTTCTTCTTTTTTCGCTTCACTATTATTGTTACAAGCAGCGAGCAAAAGAACCCCAATAAGCATTAATAAGCTAAGATGTTTTTTCATGCAGATGATGAACTCCCTTCAAATATGACGAAACGTCTATGTTGATTATAGGACTTATTATAACATTCTTAAAAATACTTCATAATAAATATGGGATATTTTTGTTTTTTCAAGACTGACTATAGTAAAGCCACAGTTCGAATAATCAACAATAATAGCAAAGATACCTTTAGTAAAAAATAAGGCAAAAGAAAAAACCCTAGAAAATCATCTAGGGTTAGTGTAAATAGTGATATCGTTTTTCTAATCGCTCTTGTATGAAAGACACACATACACAAACAGCCCAATAAATTAGCGCAACTAATATGTACATCGTCATAAAGTCGAACTCTCGGCCTCCAACTATTTTCGCATGATGGAGTAATTCTGGAACTGTAATGACCGCCGCTAAAGATGATGCCTTGATTAGATCAAGCATCACATTCGATAATGGCGGAATCGCTATTCGCGTTGCCTGCGGCAATACGACTTCCCTCATTGTTGTCCAATAAGGCATACCGAGCGCGGTCGATGCCTCCCACTGCCCTTTTTCAACAGATGACAGCGCAGATCGCTGTATTTCAGCAATATAGGCGGCGCTATTTAAGCTAAAACCAATCAATGCTGATGTTAAAGCTGAAAACTCAATGCCAACGACAGGTAACCCGAAATAAAGAATATAAAGAAAAACAAGAATCGGTGTACCTCTCATAAACGAAATGTAAAGTCGAGCTGGCCACCTGAGGGCTCTCCATTTTGACATTCTTCCAAGAGCAAGAAATAACCCCATCACCAGCCCGATAATCATTCCAACAAACGCGATCAATAACGTTAATCCAAGTCCTTGAATGACATAGGGAAACGACTTTAACGCAAGACCCGCATCAAATAGATATTCCCAATGTATTTCCCCCACTTGTTACAACTCCCACTTATTCTTCAAAATCAATATCTGGCTTAACTGATACGTTAGCTCCATCAAAGAATTTCTCTGAAAGCTCTTTGAGCGTCCCGTCTTCCTTCATCTCTTTAATGGTTTCATTCACTTTTGTTTCAAGTTCTCCGCTATCTTTTTTCATAACGATCGACTGGTCATTTGGATAATATTCGATATCTGGATGGATTGTAATATTTAAATCCGGAAAGGCAGCAAGAGCGAGCTTCTGTAAGTAATAATCATTCAGGATAATATCCGTTCTCCCTGTTGATACATCACGTAAATACTGTTCATTTGTCGCATTATCGTAAGTTACTTCTTCAGCACCGTGCTCACGAGCTACCTTCATATAAACCGTTGTTGAAGCACCAGCGGCTTTTTTCCCCTCAAGATCATCTAGTGAGTCAATTCCAGATAAATCATCTTTTCTTACGATCGCAGTTCCGTAAGAGTATTTAACTGGTTCAGAAAAAGCGAATTTTTCTTCTCGCTCTTCCGTTGATGTTATGTCGTTTGCAGCAAGATCTACTTTCCCTGAGTTGATGCTTGTTAACATGCCATCAAAGCCCATTTCTTCAAATTCAACTTCAAGATCAAGGCGTTTCGCCATCTCTTTTACAACTTCAACTTCGTACCCCGTCACTTCGTCAGAACCTTCTTCATAATAAGAAGTTGGATAGAGCGTCCCAGACGTAGCTACCGTAATCTTTCCTTCTTCTTGAATCTCTTCCCAGGCAGTCGGTTTATTTTCAGATGCTTCATTCGATTCGTTTCCACCGTTCGAACAAGCACTTATCACAAAAACAACTAGCCCCATTAAAAGTACAGGAGCCAGTCGCTTAACGAAATTAGTCATTCATTTCACTCTCCTTTAATCTAGTAAACAGTAAAAACATATCACTATATGACAGTGTATTGCAACAATTACAACACATTCTTTTATACACAAACTATTTCCATTTTTCAATCAATGTTTTGATCGCTATGTTACGATAAAAACAATGTCAATCGTAAAGAAAACACCCTTAGGTTCAAGAGTGTTTCAACTGTTCATCTATTTTTTCATGAAGATATTTTGTAGCCTGATCGAGGTGCTTCAAAGCTTCACCAGGAAATTTATCAACATCTTTAGCTCTTTTTACATGTCCATATAAAACGAGATCCTGAGAATTCATCACAATATCGAGAACTTCTCTACCTACCTCATCTTTATTTTGATCCATGTGAATAGCTGTTTTGTACTCTCTCACTACTTCAGTTAGAATTTGTAACCTCTGCAAATCCATGTATACTCATCCCTTTACAGTCATTAATCCTATTTAAGCGTACCATGAACGACTCAGAATGAACACCAAAGCTATTCAATGAAACGGAGTAAATCGCCATAGATCACTTGATCAGAATAATCTAATTCATCTTGAACCTGACCAAAATAGCGAGCACATTTGTTTCGATTGGTTTTTGAACTTGTTTCTTTGTTATAACACGTATTTTTAGTATAGATAAGATTCTCTGTCACAAAACTTCCATCCCTGAAAATAACGAGGTCTTCTCGTTTTTTCGAGAATAGGCTTGTGCCAAAATTCAAACTTGTGCTTTCTTCTACGCCTAACAGCTCTAATATTGTCGGCTTTAAATCAACTTGTCCTCCAACTGTATCAATCACCTTTCCTTCTTCACCTGGGACGTGAATGATGAGAGGCACTTTTTGTAGATCGACATGTTCAACAGGACCTATTTCTTCACCTAGATAGTCGCCAAGAGCTTTATCATAAGTTTCAGATAACCCATAATGATCACCATAAAGAACAAAAATGGAGTCTTCATATAAACCGGCAGCTTTCATTTCTTCAAAGAAAGTCTTTATCGCTTCATCCTCATAGCGAACCGTTGCATAATATCGGTTTACTACTTCTTCCGGCGTCTCCGGCAGTGAAATCATTGTATCCTTTTCTTCTAATAAGTAAGGAAAATGATTTGTCAGCGTAAGAAATTTTGCCGAATATGGCTGATCCAGTTCTTTTAAGTAAGGAATTGATTGCTTGAAGAATGGGATATCCTTCAAACCGTAGTTAATGGAATTATCGTCACTCACTTCAAAATCCTTTTTTGAATAAAAACGATCGTAACCAAGCGTTTCATACATTTCTGACCGATTCCAAAATTCTCGATCATTTCCATGAAAAGAAGTTGTCGTATACCCCTCGTCATTTAATGCCTCAGGAAGTGAGAAAAACTCATTCTGTGGCTTTCTTACGAACACAGACCCACCGGAAAGTGGATACAAACTGTTATCAATCATAAATTCAGCATCAGACGTTTTCCCCTGTGCTGTCTGGTGATAGAAATTGGGAAAGAAAAAGCTTTCTTCCTTCAACTTATTTAGATAAGGTGTTGCTTCTTCCCCATCGATACTTTCATCAAGCATAAATGCTTGCGTAGATTCCAAAGAAATAATGATCAAATTTTTCCCTTTTGCGATCCCTTCATAGGAGGAAGATTTCAATTCCTTTTTCTCAACATAACTTTCGATTTCTGATAGTTCGGTATCATCCGCAAACGCACTATTAATGGATGTAAACGAGTTATAGCCTATATCATAAATATGGTATGTGTAGGCACCTAGTGACTTAACAAATAACTCTCGATCATATGATTTTTCAAATAGTAATGGATGCATAATCAACGCCAGTCCAGCTGTTCCTACTAATACGGCGACACCAGTAAGCGCCGTTCTTTTTCGTAGTTTCTCTGATAAAGGGATCTTATGTAAATGATTTCGTTTTAGGATCCAAAATAAGATGATGGAGTCGAACACGATGAGCGGATCATATAAATTCAACAGCTCAACTGTACTTTGACCTAGCCCTCCAACATTACCGAATTGAAAAAGAACAGGAACGGTAACAAAGTCTATGTAGAAACGATAATATAAAATATTACAATAAAGTAGAGCTGATAAAATAAAATAAACTGCTAGTATTAGGCCTGGTTTTGACTGCTTCCTAAAAAGACCTATACCTAGCAGTAATACGATTGACCCTATTGAATTAATGAAAAGAAACATTTCTTCGCCAATTCCGCTCAACGAAAACGAAAATTCAAATCGATAAACAAGGTACGTTTTTAGAACAAGTAATCCTACTAATAATAAATAAAAATGCCACACTGACTTTACTTTTCTTCTCTCTGCTTCCATCTGTCACACACCCCTTATATCTCCCTAACATAAATGAACTCTTTCTTTCTTTATTTACCACCAAAGGGGGATAACCAAACTACGGCAAATCCCTCCTCTCTAAAGACGAATGAATAATCAAGAAAGTTTCATTTTAATAGGAAAAAACAAGGGCGATTACTCCAAACGCAATAAGAAAAAGTCCAATTGTGACACAAGAAATCGTTACAACCCACCACGGTATTGAATCAAGAGCTTTCGTTTCAATAAAAAAGAAAATACTTTCTTCTTTATCTGTTGCTTCAGATGCGCTTGCATGACCCGCCGTATCCGATTTCATAGCCTCAAGACGATGAAACAAATACTTGGGGCTTCCTACCAATACAACACCAGCAATCCAGAATATCACAGCTATCGTCCAACCCATTGCATATCCACCTTTCCAAAATGCTTATTTGTTCAGTAGTATGAACGACTTCATCAAAAAAACACCTCCAATCTAGAGGTGTTCTAATTCAGAATCCGTTCTGGTTTTGTATAAACATTGAAGCCTTCATGGCGAATAAACCCTACTGTTGTAATGTTAAGATCATCCGCTAATTGAATGGCAAGCTCGGTGGGAGCCGATTTTGAGAGCAGTACACCAATACCCATCTTGGATAGCTTAATAACAACTTCTGATGAAATTCTCCCGCTAAACGCAACGCTAAGATCAGAAGGATGAAGATGATGACGGAGTACGTAACCATATAGCTTATCAAGAGCATTATGTCTTCCAATGTCAGTACGTGAAGCCACCATTTCCCCATTTTTGAAAATGGCCGCGTTATGAACACCACCAGTCGATTTAAACGTAGCTGACTCCTCTTGCAACGTTCTCATATTAGCAAGACAAACGGAAGCCGTTAATTTAGGTGCCTTCATAATCGTCCGAGCCGTTTTTGAATCACTTTTCAAATAAAAATGTCTACTTTTTCCACAGCATGAGCTAATGACGCGCTTTGTATATGTATCAGACGTTAATGAACCTTGAACAGCAGCTTTTACATTTACAATCCCTTGTCCATCATTAAAAAGCATTTCTTCCACATCGTGATAAGATCGAATCACCCCTTCTGAAGCGAGAAATCCAATGACCATATCTTCTAAATGATCAGGTGTACAAACAAGCGTTGCGAATTCAGTATGATTAATTCGAATCGTGATTGGTTTCTCAAGAGCAATCACGTCTTCCTTCTCTTTAAATTTCCCACCTTCATACCGTGTGATTTTGCGTTCAGTCGTATGTTTGAATTGTTTCTCCATGATTATCCACCTATAAATGACATTTCAATCTTGTCTCTATTTAAAACACTTTCCTCTGTTCGCTCATCTGAATAGCGATCATGTCGACCGTTCCAGAGATTTGTTAGCATCGTCCGTAATTCGTCATCTGTCGCTCCATTACGAAGCGGATTTCGTAAGCTCATTCCTTTCGAAGCAAACAAGCAAGTGTAAAGAGCTCCATCAGCTGAAAGGCGCGCTCTTGTACAGCTAGAACAAAACGAATCACTGACAGATGAAATGACACCAATTTCACCAGATCCATCTTCATATTGATAGCGGCTTGCTACTTCGCCAAAGTATGCAGCATCAACAGATTTAAGAGGAAAAGTCTCTGCTATTTGATCAATAATATCTTTCTTATTCATCACATGATCAAACTTCCATCCATTTGAATTTCCTACATCCATATACTCAATAAAGCGAACGATGTGCCCGCTATTTCTAAAATACGAAGCCATTGGAACGATCTCGTGATCGTTAACTCCCTTTTGAACGACCATATTAATTTTAACTTGAAGTCCTGCATCGGCTGCAGCCTGAATGCCTTCGAGAACAGGTTTTATCTTAGTTCCTCTCCCATTCATTTTGCCAAACGTTTCATCATGAATGGCATCAAGACTAACATTCACCCTAGTGAGACCTGCCTGCTTTAATTTTAATGCGCTCTTTTTTAATAAAGAAGCATTCGTTGTTAAAGCTATATCATCAAGACCTTTAATTTGTGATAGCATACCAATAAGGACATCGAGATCCCTTCTAAGTAGCGGTTCTCCGCCAGTCAGACGAATCTTCTCAACCCCCATCTCAACAAATAACCGAGCGAGACGAGTAATCTCCTCAAATTGGAGAAGGCTCGTTTTAGGAAGAAATTCATAATCTGGACCGAACGTTTCTTCAGGCATACAGTAACGACAGCGGAAATTACAACGGTCCGTTACCGATATACGAAGATCTCTTAAAGGACGTTTCAGTTGATCGTATAATAATGTTTCAGTTGACATGAACCTCGCTCCTTTCAAACAGTTGTCATGTGCTAATCGTAACGCTTCAGGGTACTTTTTTCCAGTTATAACTTATCGGATTCATAAGTAGTTATTAAATATTTCTATATTCATAATAAAAGAGCGCCGCTTTTTCAGCAGCACTCCTTATTATTATTGTTCCATACCTGGCATTTCTTTTGCTTGTGAAATAACTTCCTCAGGAACCTTCACTTCTTCAATTTCATTGTACTTGTCATAAGTGGAGTTCATCTCCATAATCGTGGAAATTGTTTCGCCTTCCATGCTCATTTCACTGTCCATCTTCATGTCCATTTGAACAGGGAGATAGCTTTCCTTATCGATCGCGTATGTGTATTCCACATTGTTCACTTTCATTTGATCCATGGCATCTTCCATCATTTGATTTTGTGAGCCCATGTCTTCAGCTGTTTTCTCCATCAAACCTTGAAATTTCTCACCCGAAGCTTTCAATGTCATTACATAAGTATCATCTTCTTCTGATAAAGTAAATTCATCGACATATTCTTTGAGCATTTCCATTTGTTCAGCTGGATCAGCTTGAGTTTCCTGAAGAGAAAGAAGCGTATCTGTCATTTCATCAGGGAATTTCATCCATTGCTCACCCTGCTTCATAAAGAAACCTTCTTCAGTAAAGTATGATTCCATTTGCATTGTTTCACCATTTGCTGTCATATCAATCATTTGATGAAAAGCAATAGGATCCAGCACCATATCAGCGTCAATCACGCTATTAATATCCATCTCTTCTTCATCTGAACCAATACTTTGCGTCATATCCGCATTCATATGGAAATTCTTAATCTCTTCTTGAGCCGCAATTGACTTCTCAAATACTTCCTGAGCGTCAATTCCTTTATCAACGCTGACTTCGCCTCCGGATTCTGTTGTACCACTACATGCTGCAAGAATAAGCATCAGTGCACTAAGAATCGTGATCATTCGTAACTTCATCTCACCACTCCTCCATAGTATTTATTCTACTAATAATACGAATGAGCGAGAGTGAAGTTTCATAAAAGAAAATAAAACTGGCATATTCCGCCAGTTTAACTAATTGATTTTGTATAGCGATCTGCAACGCTGCTTGCCCCATATGAGTCGGGCTTGATTCTAGCAATATAGCCAACAGAAGTTACCCAACCTACAACTTCCTGTATGATTTTACGCGTTTCCCCTTGCTTTCCAACATCGAGATGAATCTCAATCGGCCAGGTTTCTAATAGCGTTGAAAATCCTTCATCCTTTAACGATTCCATGAGCTCAAGACTCATTTGGGTTTCTTTATAAATGCGATGCCTGAGCTCATGAATCGGCTTGTGTTTTACTTTTCGATAGAAAATGCGTGCTCCTTTGCCGACGCGATGGATAATGAGGGCTGTCACAAACTGTGTCGCTTTCCGGCTTGTCTGCGAATCTGTTCCAATCACAATGCGGTATGTTCCTTTAGGATCTTCTTTCGTATAGCTTTCAATGAGTTGAGTAAGCTGTTCAACCGTTACTTTTCCAGCTGTTGGACTAATAAAATCCATGAAGGTTCCCTTCTTTCATTAGGATAGTAGTTAGTACTATGTTTATTCATAAGCTGAAAAATATGTACGAAGAGAACAGAAATTACTAACGATTGTATAGGCTATGGTCTTCGATTTGCCCGTTCTCCTGATGAATAATCAATTCAGATGGACGATTCTCATCACATAATGACCTTCCATACTGATACGCTTCTGCTTTTGTTTCAAAAGTTTTGGTTGCTTGTTCTGCCCCCTCTTTCTTGATCTCCCATGAACCGGTTTTTCCGCTCTGTACATGATAAATGGTTTTCATCCTTTATTCCTCCTTGCTATCTCTCATTCCTTCCTAAGATGTAGAATAAACCTTACTATGTTTTAGAAAACTGGAGAACCTTCGCTGGTTTTTTGTCATGTAGCTTAGTAATTGTCTTATAGCCTTCTTTTTCTTTCTGATAAAATGTATTACTTGAAATTGGTCTTTTAGCAGACCATTGAATTGAAGCAGGATTTTGCCACGTATCATGCGTAATTAATTCCTGTTTATAATAATAACTATTCCTACTTATATAACGCTCGCAAATGTAGCGCACTGTATGTTTTGAATGCATTCGATCACGTTTCCTTTCTTTTCAGTATAGATGGACTTGTTGGACCCCATTGTATTAGAAAATAATGCAATAAACGAACAGAACCTCTCCAGACAAAAACAACCGCAGCTAAGCTGCGGTCTTCTTATTATTTCCCATCTTTTAGAAGAATAACATTTAATGGGGGGTCTCCATCCAATAAGCCAATGGCGATAGCTGTGTAGTTCACACCTGCTTCAACAGGTAAGTTAGGAAGATCAAGAACAGCCTTATCAGATCCTGCGGCTCGAACTTCTAAATTGTATGTCCCGGGATCGACCATTTGATATTCAGAGTTTTGGGTAAAAGCGAGATTCTTAATAAGAGCATCTCCATCCTTCACCCCAATATCAACAGCTGGAGCGTTCGGTGAAGCATGTACAGCTCTCAATCCCGATTTTTCTCCTGAACCTTTTTGATCTTCTAATACTTTAAGGGCAAGGTTCTCAAGTTTACCGATCGCAAGTACGGAATAGTTTTTTCCTGATTCCACAGTTAATTTTTGTTCAAGGGCCGGTTTACCTTCCCCGTTAGCAGAAGAGGCAAAAATTTGAATCGTCTTCTCACCAGGTGTTAAAGCAGCATAATCTGTCACATCTTTAAACGAAACCTTTTCAAAAGCAGGTTGACCATCTACATAAATATCGACAGACGGCGCATCTGGTGAAGCATGAATAACACGCACATTGGCATCACTTTTCTCAGCTGCAAAACCCTCAGGAGAAAGCACGACAAAAAGCGCTAGCATGAATAGTAAATTCAACATCCATTTCATTATAAAAACTCCCTTCTATTCATTTGTTAACCTGCCTATTTTTTACTGAAAGATATAAATTATTCATTTGCTGATCCAACGTCATATGACTTATTAAAAAATTCTTATAGGTGGTTTTGTTACTGAATAATAGTTTAGATGCAGAAGTATTTTTATAATTTAGAGCTTTTAAGTTTGCTACGATGCAGGCGAAGTATGCGGTAAATAGACCAAAGCTAGAAGCTTTGAACATACGCTATTGTTCCGCATACAGTAATAAGTGAAATCCATTAATAAGGATGTGAAAAAATGCCGGCAATCGTTGGAGCTATTAAAGTCAATTCCATTGGAAGCAGCGGTGTTTTCCACGTCGGCGATGTATTTATTGTGTC
This sequence comes from Pseudalkalibacillus sp. NRS-1564, assembly GCF_050467905.1. Taxonomy (NCBI): domain Bacteria; kingdom Bacillati; phylum Bacillota; class Bacilli; order Caryophanales; family Fictibacillaceae; genus Pseudalkalibacillus; species Pseudalkalibacillus sp. NRS-1564. The sequence continues at coordinate 153,529 of NZ_JBITPM010000008.1, forward strand.
TCCAACAAGTGCAATACGCACCTTTGCGGGCGGCGGTTCGTTTAATACAGGCGATGGCTTAAACGTAAATAGTAATTACAGCGTCACTACCGTTAACGATAGTGATATTGCTGACCAAAATGTTGTTGCGAATATTTAGCAGGGCATTCACCTAATTTTGCTATCGAACATACGATAGTGTAAAGTCTTCTATCCATCGGACCATAAAGATATTGAGTGATACCTGGTTGGATTACCTAAGATTTGGGGAGTGACCCTTTATTGGTGGAATAAACATTTTGATACGGGAGTTGATTGTCAATGTATCCAACCGATAATTTCTATGCGATCTTGCAACGGATGCAACAAAACATTGAACAACAAAACAATCGAATCAAAATGCTTGAAGATATGGTGGATGATTTAAGAAATAGCTGCCATGAGTTATCGAAAGCTCCTAAAACCAACATTGAGAAAATCGAATATAAATTTGATCAATTAAAAATTGAAAGGCTTGATGGAACGTTAAATATTGGCTTAACTCCAAACGGAGGAGCTGATGTTCTGGATGACTTTACAGTAAACGGGGGAAATGGAATGAACCCAAGCAACATACCTCCGGAAGCCATTCAATCCATTCAGCAAAACATTCATTCCTACATGAAAAAAGGAGCTATCCAACATCTAGGGGAGTTAGAGAAAAAATATCAGTATCCTCTTGATGATCCTTACCGTCACTTCATCCTAAATGATATTCAAAAACAGCTAGATCAGCGCATTAACTATTATGTTAATCAACAATCCAACCGTTCGCCTGAGTCAAGCACAGAGCAACTAGTCGAAGAAGTAACGAACAAATTAAAGCGAGACATTACTAATGGCATGGAGGCTTTTCTAAAAAACTTACCTGGAAGGACTGATTCCAAATGAAATATACCGTCATAAATCGAGGACTTTCAGTAGGGCATATTAATATTACAGCTGTAGCAAGTTCTTCTGTGTTTCTTGTAGGAGACACAGAATCTATCGTCTGCTCATCTATTTTCGACACACCGCCGGAATCGTTAATTATCTCAGCTCCATTTGTTCCATTAGCGTCATCATAAGGGGAATTTCCTATGAATAGTCGATCCTCCCTCGTCAATTGGATCCTTGTTTCGTCAGTGGATAGTTCAGCAGTTGTGCAAATTGGTGACAGCAATCAAGTGACTCCCGAGACTAAAATTTATGCTTTACAGCGTGAATTTCCTATTTTTAATGGGAATGAAGTAGAAGATTTATCAGAATATCCGATGTTTTCCCAACTACTACCTCTCCCGCTGCTTACTGAGAACATCGAGCAATGCACTATTCACGAAAACCCCATTATTAAAGTTGGGAGCATTCGCGTCATTGGGATCGCTGCTTCCTCCGTTTTACAAGTTGGTTCTACAAGACAGATTAAGACGGAGGCAAGGGTGAAACATAATCGCGAATATTTGTCTAATCCTTACGATGATGAAGAATAAATTGAACGGATCCTTTATTGATCACATACTATACTTTATAACAACTCAAAGGGTGTTCAACAATGCCTTCAATCGTAGGACCAGTTAAGATAAATAGCGCGGGTGGAGTAGTAAACTTCGGGGATAGTTTTAACACAACACCAAAATCAACTTCAAAAACATACGCTGGTTCAGGTGCATTTAATACAGGGGATTTTCATGTCGTGAACAACGGATTTAGTTTAACGAATTCACTAGACCCGGATGTTGCGGATGAAAACATTACCGCAAACAATTAGGGAGCTGAAGATTCGTGAATTTCTTTGTGAACCAAAACATCGTTATTCATCAGCTTAGAGTCGAAGGAATTTCGAATTCCTCAGTCCTGCAAATTGGGAGCGCTGGTATTATAAAACCACTATCAAATCTCTATAATACAGGTGGATACACTGAACCTGCTCCTGAACTATCTACAGCCCAAACTTCTGAATTAACACCATTTGTCCCTCTTGCTCCCCCAACATAAAAAAACCGCCGACGGCGGTTTTTTTTCAGTCGAACGTGATCACAACTCTTCCATTAATATCGCCATTTTCTAGACTCTCAAAAACTTCGTTAATCTCTTCTAGTGGGCGAGTCTCAATAATTGTTTTTACTTTACCTTCAGCTGCAAATTGCAAAGCTTCCATTAAATCTTTTCGCGTGCCCACGATCGATCCAATGACCTTAATGCCATTTAATACTGTATCAAAAATCGGTATCGGCATTTCTTCAGGTGGTAGTCCAACAGCAACTACGGAGCCTCCTCGTCTAACTGCCGCATAAGATTCACTAAAAGCAGGCTTAGAAACAGCTGTACAAACGGAAGCGTGCGCTCCACCAACCTCTCTTTGGATAAATTCAGAAGAATTCTCTTCAACTGGATTAACAATAAGATCTGCACCTAGTTCTTTTGCAAGTATTAATTTTTCACTGTGCGTATCAACTGCTATAACGTGAAGCCCCATTGCTTTCGCATATTGAACGGCGACATGCCCTAATCCTCCGATACCATAAATAGCCACCCACTCACCAGGCTTAGCCTCAGTTACCTTTAAAGCTTTGTAAGTGGTAACGCCGGCGCAGAAAATAGGAGCTACTTCTTCAAAACTAAGACGATCAGGAATTTTGACAGCATAATCTGCATCGGCTTTACAATATTGAGCATATCCTCCATCAACTGAATAGCCCGCATTCTGCTGTTCTTTACAAAGTGTTTCACGTCCCGTTAGGCAGTATTCACAGTGACCACAAGCGGAATAGAGCCATGGGACACCCACTCGATCTCCTATCTTCAAGTGCGTAACGCCTTCCCCTACTGCCTCAATAATACCAGCTCCTTCGTGACCAGGGATCAGCGGAAGTTTTGGTTTAACTGGCCAATCACCATGGGCGGCATGTAAATCGGTATGACATACACCACATGCTTTGATGCGTACTAATATTTCTCCGTGTCCAATAACAGGCTTTTCTACTTCCTTTACTGAAAGTGGCTCTCTAAAGGCATGTACAATTGCTGCTTTCATAATGAAAACCTCCATATGATGAATTTTCATTTCCTTCTTCATCATAATGGAGGTTCATTCTATAAACTGTTAAATTGGTCACAGTTTCAGGATATTTGCAGTATTTTCTACTTTTCTGTTGTTTCTTTTTCCTTCGATTGATTCGCATCAGCTGATGAAGTTTCTTTCTCTTCAGAAGTTTGACTTCCACTTTGATCAGAAGTGTCCGATGTGTCACTAGTGTTTTCTTCCGAATCACTTACCTCGCTATTTTCACTATCATTTGCAGAGTTTTCATTTGTTTCTTCACTCGTGCCCTCATCATTTCCATCAGCGGGAGGGTCATTATTTGAACCTTCTTGATTACCTCCCTCTTCTGCGTCACCCGTATTACTTGGGGTTCCTTCATTACCGCCATCATTATTGGTATTCTCTTCATTACCAGTGTTAGCATTAGCATCATCTTCGCCGTCTTCTGAACTGTCAGCTTTAGTATTAGCAGAGTCATCCGTTACAGGCTCTTCATTTTCTTCGGACTGATCAGTAGGTTCTTGTTGTTCTTGTTCGTCTGATCTTTCCGGTTCTTGAGGCTCTTTTGGTTCTTTCTTTTCTTCCGGCTTAGCCTTTGGTTCCTCTTTTATGGACTCATCCTTCTGCTTTTTCTCTACTTTATCCTCTGACTTCTTTTTATCATTGGAATTATTGGAATTCTTCTTAGTAGATTCTGTAGATGTATCGTCTTTCTCATCTTTTTCATTTGATGAAGTTTTCTTTTTTGGTTTTGGAAGTGGTGCTTTTTTCGGCTCTTCTCCTTTAAAGTAAAGCTCTTTAATTATACTAGACGAAGGTGTTGCCTTATTTGCACGTAAGCCTGTTGTCTTATCAATTTCAATCTCTTCAACTGAATCCGGCTTTTCAAATGAGGCGGTTTCTTTATCCTTCGATACTTCACTCATGATGTGACGGAAAAGCAACTTCGCAATATCATCGTCTTCTTTATGAATAAAGGAATTTTGAGTCGTTTTATCATATCCAGTCCAAATGGAAGCAGTATAGTTAGACGTGTATCCAGAAAACCAGGCGTCTGATACACCTTCACCGTTAATACCATCATCAAGACTTGTCGTGCCCGTCTTACCGGCTACGTCCAAACCTTTAATTTTCGCCTGCATGCCAGTTCCTTCTTCCACGACCGTCCGGAGCATGTCTGTAATCATGTAGGCAGTTCCTTCACTCATCGCTTTTTCAGATTTAGAGGATAGCTGGTGCTCCTTACCATTCGGGTATACTACTTTTTCAACACTATAGGGCTCATGGAAAGTTCCGCCTGAACCAAATGCGGCATATGCGCCTGATAGTTGTAGAGGAGAAATTCCTCCAGCAAAACCACCGATAGCATAGGCAGGATACGTTTCATCAATTGAAATGCCAAGTTTTTTCGCAAATGCTTGAGCTTCTTCGCCCCCCACTTCCATAAATGCTTTAATAGCAGGAATATTATAAGACCACTGAAGTGCTTCTCGTATAGAAACACTGCCCTGAAACTCGTCGTTCCAGTTACTAAATTCTTTACCGTTTAACTCAAGTTCTTCATCAATAAACTGTTGATTCGTTGACCATTTTAGATTTTCAATTCCAGGAGCATAATCAAGAATTGGCTTGATCGTGGAGCCTGGGGACCGTTCTAATTGAGTGGCATAATTAAATCCTTTTTGCACATCATCTTCACCCGTTTGACGATTTCCACCAATAGCCTTAATCGCACCGGACTGAGTGTCAATTAGGGAAACCCCTGCTCTAAACTGCTCATCTGGGTATTCAACAACTTTATTTGTGGTAAGTGCTTCATCTACAATCTGCTGAGCATTCTGATCAAGCGTCGTATAAATTTCTAATCCCCCTGAATAAAGGGCGTTTTCAGGAATGCCAGCTTTCTCAAGATCATCAATGACCTGATCGATAAAAGCATCGTTGGTTGTCGACTGACTTTGTTGATCCACAATTGAATCTTCTACAGGAACAGAAGCTGCTTCTTTCCGTTCTTGTTCAGAGATAAATCCATGCTGCTCCATTAAACTTAGGACAGTAGCTCTTCTATCGCTTGCAATGTCCGGATGTTTGTATGGATCGTATCCTGATGGCCGCTGAGGCAAACCTGCTAATAATGCTGCTTCCTCTGTTGATAACTCTTCAAGTGACTTATTGAAGTAGGTATTCGCAGCTGTTGCGATTCCATATGCCCCTTGTCCAAAATAGATTTTATTTAAATACATCTCAAGAATCTCTTCTTTGGAATACTGTTTCTCTAATTCCATCGCAAGGTAAGCTTCCTGAACTTTGCGTTTCACTGTCTTATCAGGCTCTAAAAGCATGTTCTTAACAACTTGTTGCGTAATCGTGCTCGCACCTTCTGCCCCAAACCCATCTTGAATATTGGCGACGACAGCTCCGCCGATTCTTTTTAAATCCACTCCATTATGTTCCCAGTATCTTACATCCTCAACTGCAATGAAGGCATTTACAACATGTTCAGGGATTTCATCAAATGAAACGATATTTCGATGCTCTTTGCCTACGATGTCTGTAATTTTATTTCCTTCTGCATCATATAAAGTAGATGATTGCGGTAAACTTAGTTTATTTTCTTCAAGCTTTGGTGCTTCATTAATATAGGCGTAAGTTTGATATCCCCCAAACGTTAATACAAAAACCATCAAGAAAGCACCTATTAAAAGGACATTCCTAGCAAAACGTTTCCCTTTTTTTCGACCTTCTTGCTTACCTGTATGTTGTTCTTCATTGATATTTTTCCCCATTATGATCCCCCTTAGCGTCAAACTCCATAGAGAGGTGTTACCCAAATGTTTCATATTAAAAACATTTATTAAGAGATTGAAACAATTTGTTAACAAGATTCATATAGTAATAACGTCTAGAAAGGAGTGAGTGGATTGTCAGTAAAACTGCTTGAGTGGGGCTCCCAATTCCGAAATCACATTTTAGAAGGTAACCTCCATGAACGAGTAAACTCTTCTCTACTTATTCAAACTGAAGAATGGTTAGCGGCGGTTCAGGAAAATGTTGATGTGAATGGGTCAAATGAAGAAGACCTATATAAGATGGCCAATTCGTTATACAAGCAGTGGCGGAACTTACAAGATTCATCCGTTCCTATAGGAGGACATACCTTACCTTCTCTGCCATACAAATACAATGCACTCGAGCCTTACATTAGTGAAAGAATCATGAGGCTGCATCATGACCTTCACCACCAAAGCTATGTAGATGGGTTAAACAAAGCAGAACTTGAATTACAGAAAGCAAGACAACAGGATAACTATGCTCTCATTAAACATTGGGAACGTGAATTAGCTTTCAATGGAGCTGGACATTATCTTCATACTTTATTTTGGAAAATCATGAGCCCAAACGGTGGGAAGCCAGAGGGAGAAATTTTACCTGAGATTCAAAAGAGCTTTGGATCATACAACCAATTCAAGCAACAATTCACAAATGCTGCGGCTAAAGTAGAAGGGTCAGGTTGGGCCATTCTTGTCTGGTCACCTGTATCAAGAAGACTTGAAATTCTTCAAGCTGAAAAACACCAAAACTTAAGCCAGTGGGATGTCATCCCTCTTCTAGCTCTTGATGTTTGGGAACACGCTTATTATTTACAATATGAAAACAACCGAAAAAACTACATCGAAAACTGGTGGAATGTCGTTAATTGGAAGGAAATTAACAAACGATTTCGTAAAGCTCAAAATGTAAAATGGAATTCCTTCTAAAAAAGAAAAAACAATACTATAAGCTAAAATAAAGAAAAAAAGCAAAGGGTTCTCCCTTTGCTTTTAAACCTATTCTCTATATGGTCCATATGGCGGTCGTCCGCCAGGATAACCCGGAGGGCCATATCCTGGTGGGCCATACCCTGGAGCTCCGTATCCCGGCTGTCCATAACCTGGAGGGCAATATCCCGGACCAGGACAGGGATATCCTGGTCGTGGACGAGGATATCCACCATATATACCCGGTATTAATAAAACTCCTAATAATCCTCCTGCAAGACCTCCGGCAAGCCCACCTGCAAAACCTCCAATAAACGGATACGGCCGCTGGTAGTCATACTGTCTCAGTCCATAATAATTCCTTGTGTCAGGATAAGCACTATAAAAATCCCCCTAAATGGGGAGATAATGGTTCATGTGTCTCCTCCCTTTCCTTTTGGCCATCACGATAGTTGCCTACATTATAGGGTATGAGAAGTTTCTCAATCGGGAAGGGACATTAGCGGAGAAATCATAATTCTTACTGCCTATGCTCTAGGCCAGTATACGCTTACCCATACAACAAAAACGCCAGAAGCAAATAGATACAGCTCTGGGGTCTGCGATATATACGCAAAATAGTCAAGAAGACTATGACCAATAATAATCAGATTGAGCTCTAGAATTAACGTAACACCACCTGCAACCGACAGACCAAACCCGATTAGAAAAGTGAAGAATCGAATAATCATTGTTTATAGGCATTTCTTCTCTGATTCATATCGGCCTGTCCCTCCTCCTTCATTTACTAACCATCGTATTTCATACTTGAGGAAATTATGCTGTCCAAGACGTTTTACTTTTGTTTTTTTTGTATACATGCTAAAACAAAAAGGCAACATAATTTTAATGAGAAGGAGGAGTTAGCATGATTGAAAAGGTCGAACAGGCGGTGCAACAAAATTGGGTCCCTTCTTTTAAGTTTGAAAAGAACGAGTCGACCCCATTCACACCATTCACTAAAGACCTTAGCAAAGCGAAAGGCGCTATTATTGCTACTGGTGGTGTATATGTAAAAGGGCAACAACCATTTAATGATAACTTTGGTTTGGGTGATCCTTCTTACAGAGAAATTCCCGTAAATACAGATCTCAATAATGTATCATTTGCTCACGAGCACTATGATCACTCAAAAGTGATACAGGATGCCAACATCCAATTCCCTCTTGATACAATGAAAGAACTTCAAGAAGAAGGAAGAATTGGAGAACTCGCTGAAAATCACTATGGCTTTATGGGATATATCCCTACACCTCACCCACTCAAAACGGTTACAGCACAAGAGGTGGCTCAGAAGTTATTGAAGGAAAACGTAGACTTCGCTTTGTTGGTGCCTTCCTGACCAGTCTGTCAACAGTCGGTCGGTCTGATCGCACGCATATTAGAAGAACACGGAATCCCAACAGTTTCCTTGACAATGTCTAAAGAAATAAGCGAATACGTTAACATTCCACGCTCCCTCTACAACCGTTTTCCAATGGGCAGCGCACTAGGACAACCAAACAACAGAGAACAGCACAAACAAGTTCTCAACAAAGCCCTCGACCTCCTAGTCGAAGCCAATGAAGGCGGAATAGTAGAAGAATCAGGAATTAAGTATAAATAACAAAAAGCGAAAGCCTCCGGTTAGACCCGGCAGGCACTGGAACCTTTTCATTTGAACACGGTCTTTGTGTTCGGATGAAAAGGTGAAGTGACCGAGGGTCTGGAGGCTGCAGCTAGACACGAAAAGCGGAAGCGCCCGTTTAGCCTCGACAAGCGCTGGAGCCCACTAAAAAGAACACGCTCTTTGTGTTCATTTTAGTGGGTGAAGCGATCGAGAGGCTGGGCGCTGCAGCTAGACACGAAAAGCCGAGCGGGCCCGCCTAAATCCGCAGGATGTTGGAGCCCTTTCGAATGAGACGCTTTTTGTCTCAATCGAAAGGGCGAAACAGCCGGAGGATTTGGCCCGCGCAGCTAGACATGAAAAGCGGAAGTGGCCGGTTAGGGTCGAAAAGCGCTGGAGCCCTACAAAAAGAACACGGTCTTTGTGTTGTTTTTGTAGGGTGAAGCGATCGAGACCCTGGCCACTGCAGCTAGACACGAAAAGCGGAATCCTCCGTTTAGACCCGGCAGGCACTGCAGCCTGATCTAAAAAACCGATTTCGCGGAATTAATCCTATTTCCGCGGATATATTTGGATTATCGCGGAATTGTGATCACTTTTCGCGGAATTCAATGAATTATCGCGGAAATAAGTGCCTTTCACTCTAATACTACCGATGTCTAGCAGCTTTTCTGACCCACTTCCACTATTTAAACGAATACCACACAAAAAACCGGCTGATTTCAGCCGGTTTTTTCTCTTATTTCGTTGAAGTAAACTGCTCTTCCTCCGTGGAACCCTTTAAAGCAGTCGTTGACGAAGTTCCTCCTGTAATGACCTGAGACACAGCGTCAAAGTAACCCGTTCCAACTTCACGCTGGTGTCTTGTCGCAGAGTAACCATCTGCCTCACTAGCAAATTCAGCTTGCTGAAGTCTTGAGTAGGCAGCCATTCCGTTATCTTTGTAGTCTCTTGCAAGTTCAAACATACTGTGGTTAAGAGCATGGAAACCAGCAAGCGTAACAAATTGGAACTTATAGCCCATCTTACCTAATTCACGCTGGAATTTAGCGATCGTTTCATCATCGAGTTTCTTTTTCCAGTTAAATGAAGGCGAACAGTTGTAAGCTAGTAATTTTCCAGGAAAACGTTCATGAATAGCATTAGCGAATTTCTGAGCTTCCTCTAAATTAGGTTCAGACGTTTCGCACCAGATAAGGTCAGCGTATGGTGCATAAGCAAGGCCTCTTGCAATCGCCTGATCAAGACCTGGTTTCGTATAGAAAAAGCCTTCAGGAGTGCGTTCCCCTGTTAAAAACTCACCATCGTATTTATCAACATCACTCGTAATTAAATTCGCAGCATTAGCGTCTGTTCGCGCAATAATTAACGTTGGCACTCCCATAACGTCTGCTGCGAGGCGTGCAGAAATTAAATTTTTAACAGCTTGCTGTGTTGGCAGAAGAACTTTACCTCCAAGGTGCCCGCACTTTTTCTCTGATGAGAGTTGATCTTCAAAATGTACTGCTGCTGCACCTGATTCAATCATTGATTTCATAAGTTCGAACACATTCAGCGCGCCACCAAAACCTGCTTCTGCATCAGCAACAATTGGAACGAACCAATCACGTTCATGAATTCCTTCCGAATGTTCAATTTGATCCGCCCTTTGAAGAGCTTGATTAATTCGCTTTACGACTTGTGGAACACTATTTACAGGGTATAAGCTTTGATCTGGATACATCTGCCCCGACATATTTGCATCTGCGGCTACTTGCCATCCGCTTAAGTAAATGGCTTTTAAGCCAGCTTTCACCTGTTGAACAGCCTGGTTACCAGTAAGGGCACCTAGCGCATTGACGAAGTTCTCTTCATTCACAAGTTTCCAGAGTCGTTCAGCACCTCTTTTCGCAAGAGTATACTCGATTTGAACGGATCCTTGTAATTTCAAAACTTCTTCAGGTGAATATGGGCGTTCAATTCCTTTAAAACGATCCTGGTTCCAGTTTTCTTGAAGTGCTGTTTGCTTTGTCATTATTATTTCCCCCTGGATATGTTGGTATTTGGTCATGCTTCTTTCTTAGATCACTTTCGAATGATTCAAGCTATCAAATGCCGAGTACTCATGCCTCATTTTCCAAATCTGATTCGGTTCAGGCATATAGTGATTCCAAATCGCCTTCATCATTGGAATCAGATTAGTATCTGTGATGCACTTCCCATCAAACCCTTCAATTACTTCCCGTGTCCCCCGTTCAAACATTTCCCCATTCACATTTCTCTCATCATCGCGATCTTTATTTTTCATCATCTTTTCTTCCACAATGACATGTGTCTTTCGCTTATGTCCTACGCTAATCACAAACCGCGTTAAATCGTTTATGCTCTCAACACCTTCAGATTCAAAATGAAGACCCGCGCAATGATCACGTAATTCATAAAGTATTTCCTCAGTCTGGTTCATATTGTTTTGATCAATTGTGACAGTGGCCTTGATCGTTCCTTGAAAGAGATTCATTTCCTTTTCTGTGAAAGAAAATATGTTATTCCAATAGCTAGCTTCTCGATAAGAAGAAATTCCTTTCAAACAAACATATGGAGCAGAACCATGCTTCAATAATTCAGTCGTATTATGAAAAACATAAAGTCCAAAATCAATAAGGTTAGCTGGAATTTCTATACCACTATAGTTATCTTCATTCTTTCTACTGTTTACTGCGATCATGAAGGCCGTAGGATATACATTCTCTTTAACTCGTTCTTGCTGAATAAGTCCTTTTAGATTTTGCGCTGCTCGCATACGCTGATCATAAGACATTGCTTCATCCGAAAAGTCTGCAATAAGTAAATTTGTCCCAGCATTAATTGTTGAAGCACCATTTACAATGTCGATAATGGATTGTTTCACGATGACTCTTCGATCTTGTAAATCTTTCCGAACTGGTTTAACTTCCCAATTCGCTTCACGGATTGATTTCGTTTCAGGTAAGAGAATTTTTTGTTCAAAGAAATCTTCTCTGTTTAATTCTGCTTGCATTAATTGCTGTATTGACTGTGAATGACGTTGAAGGTTTTCTAGAAACACCATCGCTTCAAGAGTTAGTAAATGGTTTTTTTGATCGTAAGCGCTTTCTAAAGTTTCATCCAGCACAACATCCCCTCCTATTCAAGTCTGCCGCTACTGTTGCAGCGATGACATCCCACACATCCTTCACCTTCACAGTGGTGACACCCTTCATTTTTTCTTTCTTTTCCATGACAATGCGGACATTCCAATTCACCATTTCCATAGCACGTATAACAATCCATTTTTGCTTCCCTCCATCTGTTATAATACAATTTGTTTTATTTGTTAGTATTATATAACAACTTTTCAAAAAGGTTCAACCTTTTTTTAGAAAATTAAAAAAACCTGTGAATTGCACAAATCACAGGTTTTATATTCTATATTTCTTGTAGTAAGTTATAAAAAATACAAAAAACACGTGCTTTTGCACGTGTTTTAAGCTGTACTCATACAGTTTGTTTTTTTCCACAGTTCTTTCATACCCTGAGCACGTTTAATCCCACTAATTGTCCCTAAATGAAGATTTTCATGATTCATTAAAAACAGAATAAGTTCTCCTACTGTTTCAAGTGTAAGGTAGGAACCAATAGAAAATTCACTTTGAAGGGACTCGCTCAGTTCTCCTTCTAACTCACTTATTCTTTTATTCTGCTCGATTAAGTAATGCTTTATCTCAATAAGTGACGGCGGCTCTTCCGTCCAATCACCAGGTCTTGTACCAGCTTTAAATAATGCGGAATAGTTTATTGGAAGGCTCTTCTCCATCACTGTAAAACGATCTAAAACAAATTCTGCAGTGACAAGTACATGGCCTAAATTCCATCGCACTGTGTTCGTAAAACCCTCAGGAAGAACATCTGCTTGCTCCTCTGTAACAGCATCAAGCGCCTGGAGTGTTCGATATCGCCAAAAAGTAAATTGTTTTAGTAATTGAGCATCTTTCATTCAATCTCCACCTTTCATTATTAATAATCATTCGTGCCACAAAACTAAATTTCCTATGAATCTATCATTATTGAGACAAAATTTTTATATCTTCTTCATTTCCCGCATCTCGTGCATAGTCAATTGCAGTATATCCCTCTTCATCTTGCATAGCGGGATTTGCCCCAGCTGCGAGGAGTAGATTATACATTTCATTCCGATTATAAGGTTCCATATAAGCAGCATAAATAAGAGGCGTCCAGCCATCAATGTCCGCCATGTTTGGATCAGCACCTGCCTTTAATAGACGATTCACTTTAGAAACATAGCCATTTTGAACCGAAATCATTAAGGCACTTGTCCCATATAAATCAACGGCATTTGGATTCATTTCACGATCAAGGAGCGCTTGAAACATCTTATCATTTTCTGAATGCTCAGCTGCATAATGTAAAGCATTCCAGCCATCTGAGTCAGTTGCTTCAAGATCAGCCTTATCTATAAGAGACTGAAAGGCGAGATCATCTTCATTAATTATGGCTTCCATAAGAGGTGTCACGCCAGTAGCCTCGTCATATAACGCAAGCTCATCTTCGAATACTGATGAGATCGAAGGAATAACAACTTCTACTGCCATTACGGCTGTTCCTATTCCACCGATAAAGAGCATAAGCATAATTAGTGAAAGGATTACTAATTTTTTACGAGGAGCAGGAAATGGAGTCTTTTCCCTCAGTTCCATAAACGACTCTACAGCAGCAATTCTTTTCGGTAAAGGGGGATGAGTTGAAAGCCATTCGCTTAACCAAACAAAAAAACTCTTCTCAGATTGAAGCTGTGTTATATAAGCGTCTTTGTTCACACTCTGGTATAGCCGTTTTCCAACGGCAAGAATAATCAAACCATTTGCTGCCCTCTCGCCACTATTTATGTAGTAAGCTCCCATTCGGTCACACGTATATTCACACGCTCTAGAATAAGCAGATCCAAGAAACGGAATCACATTTCCAGGTAAAAGCAGAAGTTGTTTTAAAATGTGATTTCGTTTAATATGGGCGAGTTCATGAGCAATAATAAACGTAACTTCTTCTTCAGCGTTTTCTTCAATTAACTCAAAAATATCAGAATAAAGAATGACCATGTTCCTACCGAGTAACCTTGTTGCAAATGCATTCAGCATGCCTGCCGACTCAATCACATAAACGTCTGGAACGTTCTCGATCTCCATCCATTCACATAAATCACGTACTCTCTGATCGATATGTGAATACTGGTATCCCGTTATTTTAACGCCATTACTACGAATGTTTCCTATAAACAAGCCGTGACTAAAAAAAGATATAAACCATAAAACGCCAATAATCGCCATTCCAATTACTGAGAAAAACAGAACTACATAAGTAAGTATGCTAAAGACAAGGAGAACAATAAATAGAGATGTTTCTGAAGTGGTTGTTAACTGCTTCGAGTCATTCATTCGTACTTCACATATTTCCTTTCACATTGGATTATGTTCAGTATACTGAATTTTCCATTCTCCTGTATATGGTTTTTCAACTCATAATAAAGATAAAACAAAAAAACACTCTTAATGAGTGTTTTTCGGCTAATCTAACATCGTAACAATTCGATTGATCGATGAACGAAGGGAGTCAATATTAACGAATCGCGCTTCTCTAATGCTTTCCTTTCCTTCCACATATAACAAAAGTACGGGGATGGTGAAAACAGAAAAGGCGCCTGCTGCTTCTGGAATTTCATGAACATTTAACTTCTCTCGTATAATTTGTGGAAAATCCTCTAATACTTCCTCAACTTGAGGCAAAAGAGCATGGCATACAGAGCAATTTGTTCCATACAAGTACAAAAAGTACATACGATTCTGTTTAATTCCATTTCTTGCTTCTTCAAGTGTCGTCTGATTCAGTTGATTCACCTTCTTCAATACTCCATAAATTAAGAAATTTGCATTCTTCTATTCTTCCCTTTTACAAACATAAAAATGCCGTAAGCGATAAATCCAATGGCAACTAATCCAAGCAAGATAGCACCATATGGTTGTTGAGCTAATTCTGAAAGCGCTCCATCGAGCCCCTTCGTTTTATCAGGGTTAGCAGTAATCGCTGTCTGAATAAAGAATATGCCCATCATCGTGAAGACAACACCTCGTGCTGCAAGTCCGATTTGTCCAGCACGTTTGCCCCACCATTCTTCTTGATCGTGCATTTCATACTGCTTAAGCTGTTTCATAAAGGATTTCTTGTACCCACGAATAACCTGATAAATACCAAAACCAATTAAGCATAATCCAATAAATCCAATTATCCATTGACCAAACGGCTGTCCTAATAATTTAGCAGACATTGATTGTTTACTGCCAGAAGATGAACTTCCCGCTCTTGTAATAATAGAAACCGCATTATAAGCAAGAAATAAATGAATAATACCAGCGCCAACAAATCCAATTCGAATTAATATGCCTTTTGTATCGTTACCATAATGATCTGGATCCTTAATTCCCTGGATACCTTTCCATACGGAATAACCGATTAACCCAACTATGAGAACCCATAGAAGTGCTTCACCAAATGGCTTTCCTGCAATAGTAGCGAAAGCACCTTTTGAATCAGTCGTTTTACCTCCTGGCCCAAATGCTGCCTGGAGAGCTAAGATCCCAATGATTAAGTAAACAACTCCTTTGGCTGCATACCCCATTCTTGCTAATCCTCTTATCCATGGTTTCACATCATTTGATGCTTGTTTTGCTTTGTGTTTCGCCGCAGTACCAGTGTCCATTGTTAATCTCCTTCCATTCTTTCATATCATTTATCCATTCTTTCTATTCCCACTAATGCTTACTTTCAACCTAAAAGATTACGATTCTGCTTATCCATTTATAGGAAAGTTGAATTTCGTACACTTCGTGAATCCGTTAAATCCTTACTTTACGTTTGAGGAAGCATTCCCTCGAATGTATCATTATTCTAGAAATCAAGATGATGACAGAAAAAATTCACTCAATTAAAAAAAGCCCTGTAAGCGAATCCAGCATTCGCTTACAGGGCTACTAATTGAGGAGATAGTCTTGTGGACACAAGCTATCGCATTTCTTTACTATACTACAGATCACATAATTTTCATATAGTTTTGAATCATTTCTTTTGCGATTCATCGCGTTAAATGATTAAGGCTGATCTGCGATAATTCCTTTCCTTGCTATGACTTTAGATAATAAACCGTGTCTCGGTGAAAGGATAAATGTGATCGCAAATATCATTCCAGCAATCGATGCCATAGAACCTGAGATCGAAATATTCCAAGCGACCGCGGAATAATAACCACCGATCGCTGCAACTACGCCAACACCTGCACTGATGATTAACATAACAAGTAATTTATCTGTTAATAAATATGCTGTAGCTCCCGGTACAATAAGCATGGCTACGACGAGAATAGCCCCAACACTATCAAAAGAAGCAACCGTCGTGATTGAAACCATCGACATAAGTAGGTAATGGATGAACATCACTGGAATACCAATAGCCGTAGCCATTGCAGGATCAAACGAGCTAATCTTAATCTCTTTATAAAACGTGAGGATCAAAATAAGATTAATCACCAGAACACTTCCAAGCATCCAGACCGCAGAAGGTCCAAGGTCCACTCCACCTATTGTTAACGTATTCCACGGAATAAAGGTAATCTCTCCCATAAGGGCGTGGTTAACATCAAGGTGTACTTTACTAGCAAAAGCTGACAGCAGAATAACTCCGAATGCGAATAGGGAAGTAAACACTACACCGATAGCGGCATCAGATTGCACACCGCTTGAATGAAGGACCTGCACTAAAAAAGCAGTCAATAGACCTATGATCCCTGCACCAACCAGCATATAGATTCCTTCTAGTGAATGACTTACGAGGTATGCCAATACAATACCTAGCAAAACGGTATGACTAATCGCATCAGCAAGCATCGCCATTTTACGTAATATTAAAAAACACCCGATGATCCCACACGATACTCCCACTAAAGAACCTGTAAGCATAATCCATGCTCCATAACTCATGAGGAATTCACCTCCTTCTTACGCTTTTTTGTGCTTTGAGAAGGTGCTTTGACATGATACTTTTCTCCTCTAGCAAAATGAGCCGGGTTTAACTTAAGCGCCCGTTCATGAACATCCATTAATCGAGTAAGATCTTCTACGGCTGTTGGAGGAATCTCTTTATAATGCCACTCATCGTTTGTTTTTGATTGAAGATGAGCAAATTTCATTTCATACATTGTGTAGATTTCGAATAGTCGATTGTTCTTTGTAATTTCATGCGCCTTATAAGCACCTAACTCAGTAAGGCGCCATTTGCCGATCACTGGCTGGAAGACGTATCCTTCTTTTTGAAGCTGATGTAGAATCGACTCTAGTTTGCGACGTGGCATTTTTCTTCTTTCTTCAAGCTGAGCTATAGTGAACGCAAAATTCGTAGTGGATAAGCTAACTTCTTCAGAAAGATCATACATCGTTTGAAAAACGGTATCCTTAGCAACACTTTTACGAATACGATACAATTTTAAACCTTTCGATAAAAGCCCTCTGTTTGGAGCAAAAACGAGAGAAATTAAGAAAATAACCGTTGCTGCAATGACAATGACGGGGCCTGTCGGAAGTCGGTTTGCCATAGAACTTAATATCGTGCCAAGAATTCCTGATAAAGCACCAATTGTTCCCGCTACTATAACCATCCGATCAAGTCGATCGGTCCAATACCTTGCAGATATTGCAGGAGTAATGAGCATAGCGGCCATTAGAATAACTCCCACTGCTTGTAAACCTATCACAACTGCACTGACGATTAGTGTCATCAATAAGGCATTAAGAAACCCTGTAGGTAATCCAATTCCTTTTGCGAATTGGCGGTCGAAGGTAAATAGCTTCAATTCTTTAAAAAGTAGCCAGGTGATCACGAGAAGCACGATTGCAATTCCCGAAATAACTCGAACATCATTTCCTACAAGCGATGCTGCCTGACCGAATATAAAGTCATCAAGACCACTCTGGTTACCATTTTCAGATTGAGCGATTTTAGTTAATAAGACAATTCCAAACCCAAAAAACACTGAGAGTACTAATCCAATCGCGGTGTCTTCTTTAATACGTGAATGGTTAATAATAGCTTGAATAAAGTAGGTTGCAAGTAAGCCAGATATCGCAGCACCTACTAAAAACCAGCCAATCGATTTTGTTCCATAAAGTAGAAATGCAATGCAAATCCCAGGAAGTGCTGCATGCGCCATAGCATCACCGATTAAGCTTTGTTTCCTAAGAAGGGCAAAACTACCGAGGACACCACTTGCTACTCCAAGAAGAATTGTACCAAATAGCACCCACTGTGTATTTGCATCCTGTAGCGTTAGGAGGAGCTCATTTAACATTATTCTCCCTCCTTAAGGTTGAACTACAAATGGTGTGCTGACCTCAGAATCAAGAAATGATAGTCTTCCACCATATGTTTTTTGTAAGTTTTCAATTGTAAATACTTCATCTGTAGGACCGAGCGCAATTTTTCTTTTATTTAACAAAAGGGTCCAATCAAAATACTCCTTCACTGTCTGCAAATCATGGTGAACAACAAGGACGGTCTTCCCTTGTGCCTTCAGCTCATTTAAAAGTGAGATAATCGCTTTTTCAGTAGCAGCATCAACGCCAACAAATGGTTCATCCATGAAATAAACTGTTGCATCCTGTGCTAAGGCTCTTGCAAGAAACACTCTCTGTTGTTGACCACCTGATAGTTGACTGATCTGCCTATTTGCATATTCTTTCATGCCCACTTTATCAAGCGCCTGCATAGCAATAGCAGTATCCTTCTTACCAGGCCGCTTAAACCAGCCGATGTGCCCGTATCTTCCCATCAGTACGACATCAAGAGCATTCGTAGGAAAATCCCAATCCACTGATCCTCGCTGTGGTACATAACCAACTAGTTTTCGCTGAGTACGATATGATTTTCCGTAAATTTCTACAGATCCCGAGGCTGTTGGAATTAACCCTAAAATAGCTTTGATTAACGTTGATTTACCAGCACCATTTGGACCAACAACGCCTATTAACTTTCCTTCTGGCATTTCAACCGTTACTTCCTGAAGTACAGGCTTACGGTCATAGGCTACCGTTAAATTTGATACATTAATTGGATTCATATCCCTACCTCCTTCTTATCCTATTTCAACGCTTCCACAATCGTATCAATGTTATGTTGATACATACCTATATACGTCCCCTCAGGTGAACCCTTCTCACCCATCGCATCTGAGAACAATTCGCCACCTATTTCAACCTCATGACCTTTTTTTCTTGCTCCTTCAACGACTGCATTAATCGAACGTTCTGAGATACTGCTTTCAATAAATACAGCCTTAATATTTTGATCTGCTAATACATTCACAAGATTTTGAACATCCCTAAGCCCATATTCTGAATCTGTACTTAATCCTTGCAGCCCCTTCACTTCCATGCCATATGCCTGACCGAAGTATTGAAATGCATCGTGGGCCGTAACAAGAACACGACTCTCTTCTGGGATTTCATTCAATTTTGATTGTGCTTCTTCTTGTAGCTTAGTTAGCTCTTCTAAATATTCCTCTGCATTTTTCTCATAATCTTCCTTGTGTTCGGGATCATATTCAATTAATCCTTCGCGAACTTCTAGCACAGCATATTTCCATAAATCAATATCAAACCACACATGAGGATCAACGGCTTTTGAACTTCCCTGAGTGATTAATAGCTTCTCTTCAGGAATAGCTTCTGCAACAGGATAGGTTGGTTTTTCTCCCTTCATTTTCGCAAATATCTCGCCCATTTTTCCTTCTAGATGAAGACCATTGTAGAAAATGATATCTGCATTCGATAGCTTATTAATATCTCCTTGTGAGGCCTTATATAAGTGAGGATCAATACCTGGACCCATTAAGGAATCGACTTGCACATGGTCCTTACCAATGTTTTCTACAATGTCTCCAATTTGCCCGATTGTTGTCGTCACGTTAATTTTTCCTTCACCGTCTTTGGTTGTCTCAGTACTACTGCACCCCGACATCACGATCAAAAATAATCCTGCACCGAAAACAAATCCTAACCACTTTTTCACATTTACCAACCTCTCTTTTTCTAGTTATACCGGAACCATTTCCCTTTACCTAACGTATGGGCGTTGTTTCTGTAAGGTGCTTATCCATTTCAATTTAACGAAAAACATTTGCTTAACGTCTTTGTTTTTTACCAGATAAACATTTCTTTCCCTAAGGCAAATTGTAAACAAAAATTTTTAAACTTCTCATATCAGCTAGTCAATATTCCTCTAACCACAAATGTTTCCTTAGCACAAAACTATCGCATGAATGCAGTTTTGTCAACTTAAGTTTATGCAGTTTTTCCTTGATATAGAATATTTTCATCATAATAGTGATATATCTCACAGTAATGACAAATGAGACGCTATACAATAAAGCTAAGAAATAAAGTTTCTATTGGGAGGGTATTAGAATGAGCACAAAGCATTCAAACATACTTGTTGCTGTTGACGGTTCTGATTCAGCCGAGATTGCTTTTTCCAAAGCTGTAGAACTTTCGATTCAAGACCAGGCTTCCCTACTGATTGCTCATGTCATTGATACGAGAAATTTCTCAACTTTTGAACTTTACGATATCGCAACGGAACGAGCAGAAGACTTTGGAAAGCGTCTATTAAAGGAGTACGAAGAAAAAGCACGAATGGCAGGAATTTCGAATGTTGATACAGTTATTGAATATGGATCCCCGAAAGCAAAAATTGCAAGAAAGATCGCTCCACAAAATAAGATAGATTTAATTGTTTGCGGAGCAACAGGGATGAATCGCGTAGAAAGATTGCTTATGGGCAGCGTTTCTGAACATATTACTCGTCACGCCACATGTGATGTATTTGTTGTAAGAGGCAGCAAAGTACTTTCTGAGGAGGTTGAGAAAGATGAACACAGCAGACAAAATACGTAAGCACCGTTTGGAAGCCAATTTATCCATTTCTGAGTTAGCGGTGAAAGTACGGATTGGGGCGGGGCTTATGCAGAAAATAGAAGAAAATCGTTATCAGCCAGACGTTCAAACACTCCTAAGAATATCAACAGCATTAGATATTCCAGCCTCTGAATTTCTTGAAAAGGAAACAATTGAGCAGTTAGAAAAAGCCGATACATGAAAGGATAGCTATTTATTAAAAAACGAGAAAAAACGCTAGCAAGTTGCTAGCGTTTTTCATTTGTACTAACTCTATTTCTTCAAACATTCACCAGCTTATTTTCATAAACTGGTAGGATCACTTCGACGGTAGTTCCTTCTCCTTCAACACTTGTTAAGCGCATTCTCCCGTTATGGTTATCAATAATGCTAAAACTAACCATTAGTCCCAGTCCAGTCCCATTCTCCTTCAACGTATAAAATGGTTCGCCGATCCTTGGCAATTGGTGCTCTGGGATACCTACACCCTGATCTACAAACGTTATAACCGCTTCTTTTTTCTCATTTTCTTTTACTTTTACAAAGATAGTGCCACCATCAGGCATCGCTTCAATAGCGTTTTTCACAACATTGACAAACACTTGCTTTAGCTGATTTTCTTCACCTAAAATAGGAAAGTGATCACACTCATACTGTGTTCGAATAACAATGTTTTTCAGGATTGCCTGGGATTTAAGAAGGGCGACTACGTGCTGAAGCAACGAAATAAGATCACTTTCTCCAAACTCTTTCTCTTGAGGTTTTGCAAGGAGCATAAATTCACTCACTATGAAATTAATGCGATCAATTTCCGATAACATGATTTGAAGAAACTCTTTTGATTTATCGTCTTCAGAAGAGCTATAGACTAATGTTGCAAAGCCTTTTAAAGAAGTAAGTGGATTTCTTATTTCATGTGCAACTCCCGCAGCGAGCTCTCCTACCGCTGTTAATTTCTCTGAGCGTCTTAGCAGTGCTTCCGTTTCTTTAAATTCTGTAATATCCTCCACTATGACAATAACACCCTGTACTTTTCCATGAACCATATGAGGAATGGAAATTAACTTCACATGAACCGAGTGACCTTCTCGATGAACAATGGCAGATTCACACTTTTGCGGAATACCTTCTTTCGTTCTTTCAAAACAATTTAACGTCTGCTTTAAGTAACGCTGATCCACGAATTGAAAACTCGTTTTATTACTTGTGCTATTCGATGAGTAGCCACTCATTTTTTTCTAAAGCGGGGTTCATATTTAGTATTTGACCACTGATATCTAGTACCATGATACCATCGGGACTATTTTCGACGAGTGAGAGGTATTTCCGCTCGCTCTCTTGAAGTTGTGTGGCCTGTTCTTCTAACTTTTGACCTCGAATCACACTAATTAAGGTTAAAACAGAAATAATGAATATGCCAATCAAAACAAGATACTGCAACACCGTATTTTCACTGTAGCTTTCTATTTTAAAATTTGAATTTGAAGCCGAGGAAATCATCGTAAAATAATGAACGGCGAGAGTACCTAGACCAAATACAATTGCCCCTGATAATTTCCCCCAGGAGTTCCGTTTTTCATTTGATACACCATAAACTAACCAAAAACTACAAACTGTCGAAATGAAGGCGATCAAACCTGGAATGACAATTTTCCACCAATCCGTCAAATGATAAATCTCTCCTAATAAATAGACAGATGTTAGCAATTGCAAAAAGACCAAAACAATGGTGAGAGAGAAACTTGCCACTACCAACTGTTTCAATTGTCTTTTTGATGAAATGATGTTGAATGACAGGAGTGATCCAACAATAGGAATAACTAAAGTAATGATAACAAACCATGGATTGTAAAAGGTTGAGTCGGCTGTTGAAATCCCTAACAGTACAAGATACTGTAGAATCCAAATCCCTGCCCCCATTGCTAATGCACTGCCAAATATCCATAGCTGTCGATATGAATGCGTCATATTGTAAGCCTTCTCATGAAAATCAAAAGCTGTATAAGTATAGCTAACTACCATTAAAATCGAAATCAAAATAAGAAAAAAAATGAAATTCATAGATGAGGTCTTCCATGATACGCTCCACTCCGTTTTCCATAACAAAATCAGTTCAAGTGCAAGTAATTCCTTTCACTATTAGTAGTCATTAGACATTCATCTTCAAATTCCTTCCACATTTTCTTAGATGATACAATTTTCCCATCTCATTTCCCTATCATTTAATCTGCTCAAGAAAGTTTCCAAATAAAAACAGCCTGCATGAAAGGGCAGGCTGTTACAAACATATCTTATGGCTAATTCATTTCAAAAAAGGGTATGGGGGAAAGGAAGGAGGATCTTACATGCCGCAAATATTATTTAAAGTACAGGAAGTTAAGCGACTACAAGACCATCACATACCCAACACGCTTGAAGCGAACGTCGAAGTGGAATTTATCAATCGAGAAAGTGGTGAACTGTTAAAGACAGGGCTTATTCCCGTTCGTTTCAATGAACACGGATCTTTCCCATCCATCTCTCATATCCAAATTTTCGAAGAAGAAAAGAAATTACAAACCAAACTCTTATTCGACATTCGACGATACGTACGAAAACTTCGCCCGTATCTTCAGCCAGACGATGAATAACTAGGCTTCAAATAAATAACGATAAATATTACAGGCAACTTGGATATTCATAAGGTCTGAAGGGTCATTAAAATTAATCGTTAGTATTTCTTGTATGCGTTGAATTCGATAGTTCATTGTATTGACATGAACATGGAGCTGTTCAGAAGCGTTTTTTAAATCTTGTCCGGTCGATAAGTAAACAAATAAAGTTTGAAAGAGCTCTCCTTTGCGACGTTTTTCATAAGCTAGCAACGGAGAGAGATACTCAAGCGCATAGCTTGCTAGATCTTCTTCTTTATTGTTTAACAGGAGTCGAAGCGCCCCGATTTCTCCATACCAAGATGAATAACCCGCGAACGTAAATCGCTTTAGAAATTTAATCGTCTTCTTCGCTTCTTGAAAAGATTGATCAATGGCACGGATTCCTCTAACTGGTTTTCCAATTCCGATTCTGCAAATTTTTTCAGTTGTAACAGACGAGATTAACTCATTAAATTCTTGGATGAACTGATTAACAGTGAGAATTGATGATTCGATGCCTTTCTCATCATCTTGATGGAACAGCAAGACAATTTGACGGCCCCACTCTGTAACACGCACAGTTTTTTGATGATTTTTCTCTAGTAAATGTTTAATAGATGCATGAATACATCTTCTAAACCATTCCTCACGTCCTTGTTCAAACTCCTGAGGTACATCGATTAAAGCGATTGTGAAATAACCATTTAATCCTGTCTTCAAACGTCCTGCAAGGTAACTTAAATCCGCTTCATCCTCTTGTGGCGATAGTAGATGGATGAGTAATTCTCCAGTTAAACGCTGTTGTTCTTTATGCTCCGATTCCTTTTTCATTAGCTGAAGACCCGCAACTGTACATGCGTGAAAAACGGCTGACTGCTCAAACCTTGTAAGTGGAAGCTTTTCAGAAAGAATAGCGAGATAACCGAGTGGAAATGACAATCGGCCAAGAGGAAAAAGTAAAGAATCTTCATCTGTTTGCACAACTTCTAACTCATTTGTCTCATTTTGAATGGTACTCAAATGATTAAGAATAATGCTTTGTAAGCTTTTTTCTGCCTTCCAATCAATCTGACTAGAAGCCTTCACCTCTCCAAATGGATCATAGATGGCTACGCTCTTTCCAATAGACTTTGTGAGATACGTGCAAATTTCTTGAAACGAGTCTTCATTCATCCCTATGTCAGATAGTGCCTGGTGTGTATCTACCGATATCGATAGACTCTCGTTTTGGTGAATCACTGTTTGATTAAATTGCTTTAACTTCTGTAAAGAAGCTTCTTTGTTTTGATACAAATTCGCGTTCATTAGTGCAATAGCCGCCTGTGAAGAAATAGCTTCCACAAGTCGGATGTCATCTTCTGTAAATCCTTTACCCCCATTAAACCGGTCGAGCACTATGACCCCTGTACAAGTACCTTCTTTTTTAACCGGGATACAAATCGTACTCAGCGGTAGCTCATGTGCAGATTGGTAATATAGGCTAGCATTTTGATGAGACATCGTTCCCATAGCTTTTTCGACTTCATCACTTGTTTTGAAGTGCAAAGTGGTTTCTTTCTCAAATGCAAGACCTGTCATCGACTCACCTGAACGGAGCATAACTTCATTGACCGTCTTCTTTCGAAACCCTGTCGACCCAGCCACTTTCAAACCTTTTTGTTCTTTATCATATAGAAAAAGCACACCACCATCAGCTGCATCAATGGCTGAGACGGCTTCTTCTATAACAGACTGAATGACAGAATAGAAATCTAGTGATGAGTTAAAGATTGTTGAAACTTGCATAAGTAAATGCAACTGCCTTTTGCTAAGTTCTGCCTCATTCTCAAGTAAACCCCTCGCCATCCATTTCACTCCTTTTATTTTAAGTGTTAACCTCTTCCGTCTCATAACGATGTTGCTCAAGATAAGCTAACGTTGCTTCCCCAAGCGTTTTGGCAGCAATCAACATAGCGTTCTCATCGATATCGAACATTGGATGATGATGAGGATACGTCGATTTACTCTCAGCATTACCTGCCCCGGTTAAGAAGAATGTTCCGGGAACCTCTTCTAGATAATAAGCGACATCTTCTCCGATCATTAAAGCTTCTGTTTCTACAACATTTTTCACCTCAGCTACTCTTTCTGCAGCTTCCTTCAACATCATCGTTTCTTTTTCATGGTTAACTACAGGAGGATACCCTCTGTCATAACTAAATGTATAGTCTGCCCCGCTACTCTCACACGTGCCTTTAATCATTTGTTCCATATACCCGATGATCTTCTCGCGAACATCTCGATCAAAGGTTCTAACCGTCCCTTTCAATGTTGCCGTTTCTGAAATAACATTGAAAGCGGAACCTGCGTGAAATGAACCGATAGAGATGACTGCTGTACTTGAAGGATTGATAAACCGGCTGACAATTTGTTGGAGATTACCAACCAACTGACTGGCGATCACAATTGAATCAAGCGCCTCATGTGGGATACCCCCATGGCCACCTCTCCCTTTGATCACAATTTCAAAAGAGTCAGCAGCAGCCATAATGCGTCCTGGTTTATACGCAATTGTTCCAGTTGGGAATCCAGACCAAAGGTGTGTTCCAAAAAGAACATCCACTCCCTCTAGGCACCCGTCTTCAATCATTGGCTTTGCTCCACCAGGTGTAATCTCTTCAGCGAATTGATGAATAAAGACGACACGACCTGCTAATTGATCTTTTTGCTCATGTAGTGCTTTTGCTAAGTGGAGAAGCGTTGATGTATGACCATCATGACCGCACGCATGCATTACACCTGGAACAGTGGATTTGTAGGGTACTTCTTTTTCATCATTGATTGGAAGGGCATCAAAATCAGCACGTAAGCCCACTGTCTTTCCTGGCATTGCACCTTCTAAAGAAGCCACTACTCCTCTGCCACCGACATTTATTTTAACGTCCATGCCAAGTTCCTCGTAGAAATCTGCAATTAGTTTAGGTGTTCGAACTTCATGGAATGACAATTCAGGATTCTGATGAAGATCTCTTCTTAGGTCAATCATTTGTGGTACTAAATCTTCTAATCTCTCAAAAAGCGCTTTTCTCATGTTTCATTCCCCTCTCCTCTATCTAAAACAAAATAAACTTCACTCTCTTATTACGTTACGAGTATTTTAACAAAAATTCTGAACTTTATAAGTAGAAATCAGAAATCTATTGTGAAATATAAAGGATTCTTCAATGTAAGCGCTGTATTCTCATTAAATCACCAAAAATACCAGTGCGGAATAATGTCATTCCATGAATATCGTTAGTTGCAATAGAGCCATTCCTTTTTTAAAATGAATAGTATTAGAAGGGAGAGTCAAGATGAATATATTGATTTTAGGGGCAACAGGACGAGTCGGAAGCAACATTCTTACATTAGCTCTCTCCGATCGGCATCAGGTGACTGTTTTAGCACGATCACCTGAGAAGCTCCCTACAAATAGTAACCTTACGATTGTCGAAGGGGATGTTCTCAATGAAGACGTCGTTGAAAAAGCTGCCAAGGGTGTTGATGTGATCGTTAGTGCACTTGGTACTGATAAAACAACAACGTTATCAGATAGTACCCCGATTTTAATACGGGTGATGAAAAATCAACAGATTAATCGGATTATCACCGTAGGAACAGCTGGCATACTTAATAGCCGAGTCGAACCAACTCTCTATCGTTTTGAATCCTCTGAGTCTAAACGAAAGACAACGCGAGCAGCAAGGGAACATCTTTCTGTTTATGAAATGCTCTCTGCTAGCGATCTGGACTGGTCAATCATCTGTCCTACTTATTTGCCAGATGGCCCGGCAAAAGGAGAATATCGCGTGGAAGAAGAATATCTTCCTGATGGTGGTCGTGAAATATCAACCGCAGACACGGCTGCTTTTGTATATAAGGAACTCTTCGATCGCAATCACTCCTGTAAACGTGTGGGGATTGCTTACTAATTACTGAGACATGCCTGTATCTTTTATCGTCACATCAACGTTTACTGATACAGGTATTGTTTCAAGGTATTCATGTTTATCTAGGTTTTTCCATTCTTGATATGATAGTGAATGCCTTACATATTGCCCTAGTCCAAGACTATCCGTTTGATTTTCCTTTAACACTTTAAGAATCCCCTCCGCGTCACGTTCAATATGTTCCGCAATTACCTTTTCAATTTTCTTAGTTTCGTTAGTACTTGAAATTTCTTTTGCTCCTGTATCCTCAATGACTGAGCCACGCATCTTCACATTTATTAGAATGTGATCAACCTTACCATTACTTTTAACAACCTTAATTTTCCTATTACTCTTAATATAATCAAAGTGAAGGTTGCGGATGTTATCACCATCCGGAATTTTAATCGTTAATTCCCCACTTTTTACTTTTCCAAGAAGAAATAAAAAAACCTTTGACTGAAGTAAATCCAAATGGGCTACATACTTATCTTCTCGAAAAAGAGCAGTTCCCATTAACACTAGATCATCATCTTCTCTGCTAAAAAGAGGGGCGACCGGATCAATGCCGTCATCAAAGTAATCTCTTGAAAAATGAAAGATGTCCATCTCTGGAATCGTAAATTTATCCGTTTCCGTTTTTAACATTTTGTCAACATAGCTACCTACATCCGGTTCGACATCTGTCTTAATGATCTCTTCCCCTTCTCCAAACGCCATGACAAGCTTCACTTGTGAACCAATTTCCTGATCTCGTTCCATCGATGTAATGACACGACTGACCCCTGCTTCAGCAAGTGTTCTTCCTATTATGATTGAATGAATTTGTCCATTGACAACCTGTTGCCTCGTTTTGGATGAGAGAAGATCTTCAGCTTCTTTTTTTGAATTGGCTACCGTATCAATGATTTCGTCCTGCTGGGATGTCTCACTTGATAAATCGGGGAATGAAGCCGTTACTTTTAACTTTCCTTCCTCCCCTTCTATTCGATCAAAACCAATCATACTAATAATCGCCAGGTCTTCAATTACTTTCTTGTCATTACAACTTGTCAGAACGATCATGGCTAAGATAACAATACATAGCTTTTTGTTATTCCGCATGTCGTTTCCTCCTTATACTTCTGATCCAAAGCGTTACGAGCAATAGTATAGGAAGCCCAAATGCAATCCCTGCAGCTGCTAATCCAAAAATTAATAGCCAGGGCGCTAGCTCGTATGCTACATCCACCTTTAACGTGATCAAATAAGCCACAAAGATGAGAATGAATACACACCACTTTTCATTAATAGCAGGTATTGCTCTATTGAGCAGGAGCTTCGCTGCCCATAAATACATAACGACGGTTATAAGAATTTTCATTAAGAACAAATTGAAAACAAGACTTTCAATCCTCTCAATAAGCTCGATTTCAATATAAGCAATCAAATTCAGCACTGGAAAACTAGTTAATTTAAGCTGATCAAATGAAAAATACATAAATGAAACGAAACATGTAAGCCCATAGACAACTGTTGTAATTACATGTCCAACATAAACACTTCGAAACCATTTAGGCTTTGTTTGATCAATATAAGGAAAGAGAAAGAGCACAATTTCAAAACCTAAGAAGGCAGTATAGACCTCGATCAGTCCTTGAATAGGATTACTCCCATCTTTAAAGATAAATGGTGTTAAGCGCATCAAAGAAGAATAAGGAATATGATAAATAAGCATAAACGTCATCCAAATCGTCAAAAAAAGAAAACGGTTGTTGTTTTCGTAATTGTATAAATGTCTTTAACGACAAGATATAAGGCGAGGAGCAAGATAATACTATACAGCAACAGCAAACTGGTATTTTGAAAAGCAAGGACTTGCGTGATGAGCATGTAGTCTTTTCCTACAAGAAGAGGGAGAATTGACCATATAAGCGCTAATATGACATAAAAAGGGGCAAGAACCTTTTGCGGAACAAGCCCTTCCATAATTTCAAATACATTCTCTCCCCTCCGAAAACGATTCACAAGAGAAACGAGAAAGATGTTTAATCCAGCAATGAGGGAAATAATGAGAATCATAACCCAGCCGTTTGTTCCGAAACTCACCGCGAGCATTCGAGGTAATTTATATAGCGTTACACCTGATTGAATCATATAAATCAGGATGGCGAGGTGGAATGGCGCTATTTTTTCCGACATTAATATCCCTCAATTTCTATCAGCTACTTACTTCACTTTTTTCTTATTTGAACTTCTCGGTATAGCTGGCCTCGTTTTCATTAATGAGTAAGGAGCCCTTAATAAGAAGTCGCCCCAGTCTTTCTTGAAAAATGGGGATAAGGGTGCTAAATATGGTGCTCCAACGCTCGTTAAGCTACTTAAATGAATCACAAGAATCGTCAATCCAATCACGATTCCGAGATTGCCAAGTAATCCTGCGAGTAGAATTAAACCGAACCGCGTTAGACGGATACTTGCACTCATTACATAACTTGGAACTACAAAAGAAGCAATGGCAGAGCTTGCCACCACAATAATGAGAACGTTGCTTGTAATACCAGCCTGAACAGCCGCTTGCCCTATGACAATACCGCCTACAATACCGATCGTTTGTCCTACTTTTGTAGGCAGGCGAGCACCTGCTTCACGTAAAAATTCCAGAGTAACTTCCATAATTAACGCTTCATATAAAGGATCAAATGGTACTTTGCTTCTTGAACCGGCAAGAGTTGTTAGAAGTGACTGTGGAATCATTTCATAATGAAAGGATGTGACGGCAACGTATAGGGCGGTAAATCCAATCGTAATCATGAATGCACCAAAGCGCAGTAGTCTTGTGGCCGTTCCAGTAATCCACCTTTGGTAATAGTCATCACCCGTTTGAAAGAAGTCAAAGAAGCTTGAAGGGGTAATAATCACTGCAGGACTACCGTCCATAACAATGACGACTTTTCCTTCTACAAGTGCTGCTGCAATCGCATCCGGCCTTTCTCTTAACATAAATTGCGGAAAAAGCGCATTAGGCTGATCCTCAATTAATTGAGTAAGAATATGTGAATCATAAACGGCATCAATTTCAATTTTTTCAATCCTATTAGTCAAATCTTGAACGATTTCATCATTTGCAATTCCTTTAATATGAAGAACATAGACGCTTCCTTTTGCCACTTCACCTACTGGAATTTCATTAATCTTTAAGTGTGAACTTCTCACACGTCTTCGGATCATAGAGAGATTGATTTCACTGCTCTCCACAAATCCTTCATGTGGTCCTGTAATCGTTGTTTCCGTTTCGGAAGGCTGAATTTCACGCTGCTTTGGTCCAGAAATATTAATTAAATAAGCTTGTTCTTTATGAAAAACAACAGCCTCTCCCTTTAAAATGCCATCAATTAGCTTCTTCTCATCATCTGATTTGTGAAAGTTCGATCTTCTAAGGAAAGGTAGAGAAGCTTCTTCAGAAGCATGGTAAAGGGGTTCAAGCAACTCCATCTTCAGCAGTTGATCGTTAACTAAATGCAGGAAATAAATAATTGAAATGCTTAGCTCCGGGAAAGTTCGATGAACAAGGTCATCACAATCGCTGAAGTTATCTAAAATAAGCTCTTTAAGGGTGGTTTTGTTGTTTTGTTGGTTATCCGATTGCTGATCCATTTCTTTCAATTTATGAAGTCGTTTGATTGTTCTCCTTCTAACCATTGTAAATCCCCCCTCATACGTTAGTTCTAGCTTTTGGAGATAACGTATGAAATATGCATTTCTTGGGATAAATGAGTCACAAAAGCAATTAATGCTAAATGAAAACAAAAAAAGAAGACGAGCTTTTTATTAGCCGTCTTCTTCTCGTTTTATTTTTGTTTTAATGCCGCTTCAAGGGCAATAATCATCATCTCTTTAAAGGTTGTTTGTCGTTCTTCAGAGGTCGTTTCTTCCCCCGTTACGATATGGTCGCTAACGGTTAACACCGTTAAGGCATTCACGCCGAACTTCGCAGCAATTGTATAGAGAGCAGAAGTTTCCATTTCTACACCAAGTACCTGGTAGTCAGCAAGCTGCTGGAAGATTTCCGGATTGTCACGGTAGAAGGAATCACTTGTAAACACATTCCCTACATGAACGCTCATTTCCTTTTCAGCTGCAGCGTCGTAAGCGTTTTTCAAAAGATTAAAATCAGCTGTAGGAGCAAAATCCATACCGTTAAACTGAAGGCGATTCACACCTGAATCCGATGTCGCGCTCATCGCAAGAATAACATCTCTTACTTGCACTTCCTTCTTTAATGCTCCACATGTTCCAACACGAATAAGATTCTTAACACCATAGCTCTGAATCAATTCGTTCACATAAATCGAAATAGATGGAACACCCATTCCAGTTCCTTGAACAGAAATTCGTTCGCCTTTATATGTACCTGTATATCCAAGCATACCTCTTACTTCGTTGTAGCAAACGACATCTTCTAGGAATGTCTCTGCGATATACTTAGCACGAAGCGGATCTCCTGGTAGTAGAATCGTTTCCGCAATATCCCCTTGTTTTGCACCAATATGAACACTCATAGTCGTACCTCCTTGATATAATACGTACACTAACAAAAGTAGCATAAGATCCGCTCTTATGCCACACGCAATCATATAATAGTAGCCTATCCTTCCTTAAAACACACTATACAGGAGGTTAGCGAGCTTACTAAATGCTATTTATACTGTTGTTAATCTTTACCCCACTCATTAACTTAGTCATAAAAAAAGCCCGAAGCGGACGCTTCAGACTTTATATAAGGCCTTAATAATATGGTGAGATCATCAAGTAAACGACAACACCTGTAATACTAACATACAGCCAGATCGGCATCGTCCACCTAGCGATTTTACGGTGTTTAGCCACTTGCATGTTTAATCCTCTCGTAACCGTAATTAAAGCCAGAGGAACAATAGCGGCAGCTAAAATAATGTGCGTAATTAAAATAAAGAAGTAAATGGGAACGATGATGCCTTCTCCTCCAAACGAAGTGGATTCAGAAAGCCCATGATACGTCACATATGAAACGAGAAAGAGTGCCGTTGTTGTAAAAGCAGCAAAAATAAACCGCTTATGCATTTTAATATTCTTTTGCATAATAAAAATGAGCGCTGCTACTAAGAAAACAAATGTAAAGCTATTAAAAACAGCATTTAGCAAAGGGAGCAGCGTAATATCAAATCCTACGTCACCACTATACTCAGGTAGGAAAAAAAGGACAACAACGAGCACATTCACTGCAATTGATAGCCCGACAATCCATGGTGTATAATTCCGTTGTTTAACATCATTCATTAGATTTCTTCTCCTTATCACAATAATCTACCTTTTAAGGATAAGAAAGTTTCTCGGATTGAGCAACCAATGAGGTACATCTCACACGTAAATTTCAAATTCGTGACACGATTTGTTCACATTAAGGTGTCCATTGATCATGAATAATTCCAATTAAATAGTATTGTCCGTTATATTCAGAGAATACCAATTTAAGACTTTTCCAATCCATTCCTTCGAATTCTTCCGATCCGGGCACAAAAAATTCTACATAGTGACTTTCCGGAAACACATCCTTAATATTCTGTATGCTATTTGTTTCCCGATGAATGCCATCAAACGTAACGATTTCCGTCTCGCTAAATTCTACATCGTATACATATGCATTAAAATATTCCTCAGGCGATAAACGAATGGGATCGCCTCTTCCTGCTTCTGTTCCCCATTCAAGCTGCTTAGAGTTCTTAAAGAACTCTTTTAGTTGAGCTGGCATAAACACTTGAGCTCGTTTTACTTCTATCGTTCCATAGGGAGAAAATAGCACACCTTTTTTTGGGTGAACAAATTTAGAAAGCTCTTTGCCATCTTTCGATTTAATCGCATTTAACACGTTATACCCTTGCTTCATTACGATACTTTGAACAGATTCTGTGCGCTCTGCTTCCACTTCTCCTGAATCTTGAGACTTCTCCTCAACAGTTGAACATGAAATACTGAAAGCAATAAGCAGGAAGAAGATGACCAGTTTTTTAAGCATTGTACTCATCCTCCCTTTTCTTCTCAATCACTTACCTACTATATTCGCCGTAATTGAATCCATTCATTCTATTTCAAAAAAATTTACGAATCTTCCCTTCAAAATCCTTGCACACACCTTTCCGCAAAGGAATCAGCTTGGTATCGCTTACAGCCATATACCATTATATTTATTTTTCAAAATCCTACTGTAACTTCAATCACACAATTTGATTTTAACGCGAAAAAGCTATAAAATTTTTACTTGGGAACCCGGTAATATCTTCTATTACGGGATCGATAGAATTTCAGCAGACGTTTTATCATTAACAGTCTTTACTGATGAATTAAGGAATTCACTGTTCCTTCCATAAGTTCCCTCTGGAACAGCAATAATCAAAAAGTGAGGTCACAAAGATGAATCAACCATCAAAACAGGCTTCTGTTATCGTGATTTTCGGTGCAACAGGAGATCTTGCCAAACGCAAGCTATTTCCATCACTCTATAACCTCTATTGCAAGGGAGTACTTGCAGAGGATTTCGCTGTTGTTGGAGTAGCAAGAAGACAACTTACTAATGAAGAATTCCGTTCAAATGTTCATGACTCTGTTATACATACAGCATGCATGGATAAAGATGACAAGCATGAAGAATTTAGCAGTCACTTCTTCTATCAACCATTTGATGTTACGAAGAAAGAATCTTACCAGGAATTAAATGAATTAACACAATCGCTTGATGAGAAATTTAATATTCCAGGAAATCGCATTTTTTATATGGCGATGGCTCCAGAATTCTTTGGAACAATTGCATTAAATCTAGACTCTGAAGGTTTAACAGATGGTGACGGCTTTAATCGCCTCGTTATCGAAAAACCTTTTGGCCACAATTTCCCATCAGCTCAAAAGCTGAATGATGAAATTCGCCAAGTGTTCTCTGAAGATGAAGTTTATCGTATCGATCACTATCTTGGAAAAGAAATGGTGCAGAATATCGAAGCGATTCGCTTCGCCAACTCAATGTTTGAACCACTCTGGAACAGTCGCCACATTTCAAATATCCAGATTACTTCTAGTGAAACGGTTGGTGTCGAAACACGTGGTGGATACTATGAAAAATCTGGCGCTCTACGTGATATGGTCCAAAACCATGTCCTACAGATGGTTTCACTTCTAGCGATGGAACCGCCTGTCAGCCTCTCAACAGAAGAGATTCGCGGTGAGAAGGTTAAAGTGCTTCGCGCGCTTCGTGCAGTTAAACCGGAAGAAGTAAATGACTACTTCGTTCGCGGTCAATACAAACAAGGCGAAGTAGATGGAGAGACATTACCAGGCTACCGTGAAGAAGATAATGTGGATGAAGAATCAAATACAGAAACATTCGTTGCAGCGAAGCTAATGATTGATAATTTCCGCTGGGCTGGTGTTCCATTCTATATTCGCACTGGTAAACGAATGACAAATAAATCTACTAAAATTCTGATTGAGTTCAAAGACTTGCCAATGAACCTTTATAAGAATGAAAGTGGCAAGCTCGGACCGAATATCCTGGTCATTCACATTCAACCTGAAGAAGGCATTACGCTTCACTTGAATGCCAAAGATACAGGCGATATGCGTAAAACAACACCGATCCAGTTGAATTTCAATAACGATCAAGAAAACAACATGAACTCCCCTGAAGCATATGAACGCTTGCTTCATGACGTGATGCGTGGGGATGCAACAAACTTTGCTCGCTGGGATGAAGTAGCTCTCTCATGGCAGTTCATTGACCCTATTTCCGTGACATGGGCTAACGAGAAAGAACAAGACTTCCCGAACTACCCGGCTGGATCTATGGGACCTAAAGCAGCAGATAAACTTCTTGAAAATGATAACTTACACTGGTGGCCCCTACCGAAAGAGTAAAGTAATCGAGACACTGGAACTCTATAAATTGAACACGCTCTTTGTGTTCCTATTCGACAAACATCGTAGTTTCTGCGATTCGTCGCAATTGATTCAAAATGACAAAAGAAAGATACGTGCTTCACGTATCTTTCTTTATCATATACACTACTATTTGAAAGGAAGTGTTTCTTAATGAAAATGTATGATGTAAGTGCACCTATCTTTAATGGAATGGCCGTTTATAAGAACAAGGAAGAAAAACAGCCTGAAATCAACACCACGACGAATGGCCATGTAACAGAGTCTCGTCTATCTCTTGATGTACATACGGGCACTCACGTAGATGCTCCGCTTCATATGATGAATGATGGCGCAACGATTGAATCAATTAATCAAGAAGATCTTGTTGGAAAAGCCAAAGTAATCGACGTCACCAATGTAAAAGGTGCGATATCTGATAAAGATATTGAAGCTGAAGACATCCAAGAAGGAGACTTTATCCTTTTCAAATCACAAAACTCTTTCGAAGAGGAATTTAACTTTGACTTTGTTTTCGTTGGTGAAGACGCTGCACGCTACCTTGCAGAGCGAAACATTCGCGGGGTTGGCGTAGATGGTCTTGGTATTGAACGTAGTCAGCCTGAGCACCCTACACACCGCTCTTTATTCGAAAAGGATGTTATCATCATGGAAGGCTTACGCCTAAAAGACGTGGCCGCTGGAGAATACTTCATGGTTGCTGCACCTTTAAAACTTCAGGGAACTGATGCATCACCTGCTCGCGTTTTATTGTTTGAAGGATTAAAAGAAGCATAGTACAAAGAAAGCCAGGGTGAATCCCTGGCTTTCATACTATCTTCTGTGATTGAGATACCCATACTGATAATATGGAGGGTTTTCATGAAGTCCCTACTTTATCTTTCTAGAAAGTTAAGTTCTCGATTGACTCCAAGTATTTGGTTTCTCTCTGTAGTCATTTTCGCCTTATTCCTCGCATTTATTCTTCCTGAAGTATCGGAAAGATCGTATAAAGTCACTAGGACAAGTGATTCTCCTGATGGCTCTTTCTTTTATACTCCTGAAAAGCTTTATAGCGTTGCAGAGCAATATGGAGAAAGCGGGAGAAGCTATTACATTAAAGAGCGCTTTAGCTTTGATATTATTTGGCCACTCGTTTACTGGTTCTTTTTAACCACATCGATTACTGTTCTCTTTCGAACTATTTCCAACGAAAATTGGCTACTTCTAAACTTACTCCCCTCTTTCGGTGTTCTATTTGATTACTTAGAAAACATTTCAACATCTGCTATGATGTATTTTTATCCAACTACGTTCCCATTCATTTCATGGGCTGCACCGTTCTTCACCTCAATCAAATGGTCACTCATTTATGCTAGTTTTTTACTCATACTCATTGTCGGTCTATTGCGATTCATTCAAGTTGGTAAAAAGATGGTATATAAATTTAAAAACTGAAAGTAAAAAACCGCTAACCCTCCCTTAAGGAAGTGATTAGCGGTTTTTGTTTAACTTTTAGTCTTCAAGCCATTCTGTGTGGAACACACCTTCGCGATCAATACGCTGATACGTGTGAGCGCCGAAGTAGTCTCTCTGCGCCTGTAGAAGGTTTGCTGGAAGAGTTTCGCTACGATAGCTGTCATAGTAAGCAATCGCGCTTGCAAGCCCAGGAACAGGAATTCCACGCTGTACAGCAAGTGAAACGATATCACGAGCAGCACCCTGATAAGATTCAACGATTTCCTTGAAGTATGGATCAAGAAGAAGGTTCGTTAAGCTAGGCTCACGGTCATAGGCTTCTTTAATGTTTTGAAGGAAACCAGCGCGGATTATGCAACCACCGCGGAAGATCATAGCGATTGAACCATAATCTAGATTCCAATCATACTCATCTGAAGCAGAACGCATTTGTGCGAAGCCTTGTGCGTAAGAACAAATCTTACTCAAGTAAAGAGCTTTACGGATCTTCTCAATTAGTTCTTCTTTATTACCATCAAACGCTGGTACATTAGGGCCAGCAAGAAGCTTGCTTGCTTTCACGCGCTCTTCTTTCATTGCAGAAATAAAGCGGGAGAAAACAGATTCCGTAATGATTGAAAGTGGTACACCAAGATCAAGAGCACTTTGACTTGTCCATTTACCTGTACCTTTTTGTCCAGCTGTATCAAGAATGACATCTACAAGCGCTTTGCCTGTTTCAGGGTCTTTCTTCGTAAAGATATCAGCTGTAATTTCGATAAGGTAGCTATCAAGCTCACCTTTATTCCATTCTTTAAATACTTCGTGAAGCTCATCAGTAGAAAGACCCAGCACGTTCTTCATCATGTAATAAGCTTCGCCGATTAGCTGCATGTCACCATACTCGATGCCGTTATGCACCATTTTCACATAGTGACCTGCTCCATCTGGACCGATATATGTTGTACAAGGATCGCCATCTACGTTT
The DNA here is from genome assembly GCF_050467905.1 of Pseudalkalibacillus sp. NRS-1564. NCBI lineage: Bacteria > Bacillati > Bacillota > Bacilli > Caryophanales > Fictibacillaceae > Pseudalkalibacillus > Pseudalkalibacillus sp. NRS-1564. The sequence goes on from NZ_JBITPM010000008.1 coordinate 190,926, forward strand.
GCAGCGATCGCCTTAAAGATATCTTCAACTTCACTAAACGCATCCGGCTGTCCACCAGGCATAATAGAAGGACCATTAAGTGCGCCTTCTTCTCCACCAGAAACACCAGTACCAATAAAGCGAATACCTTTTTCTTTCAAATCTTCGCTACGCTTTTGCGTGTCTTTAAAGAACGCATTCCCGCCATCAATGATGATATCATCTTTATCAAGATGTGGAAGCAGCTGGTCAATCGTTGCATCCGTCGGCATGCCAGCTTTCACCATTAGCAAAATTTTTCTAGGTGTTTCTAGAGATTGAACGAACTCTTCAATGCTGTATGTATCCTGAAAATTTCGTCCTTCAACTTCTGACATCATTTCTTTTGTTTTTTCTTCAGATCGGTTATACACAGAAACAGAATAGCCGCGACTTTCGATGTTCATCGCGAGGTTCTTCCCCATGACCGCCAATCCAATAACACCAATTTGTTGTTTTGACATCTTATTCCCTCCAGCTCATTTCCTATTTTTCGTTAACTCACCTATCGCAAACCATTTTGTTACAAGTAAATCACCCTATTGAAATAGTATGTTCACCTGCTATCAAGCTAGTCACGCGAACAGTCTGACAGTATGCATTATACGTCTTTCCTGCTAACCGTGCAAAGATTAGTAACTAAACAACATGGTATAAATAACCTATAAATATCATGATAGAAAATGGCATATTCAAGAGATCCTTATCACACCAATGAAGTATGCGCTTACAAAATTCATTATTGGGAAACCGGGTACATTACGATTATAATTAATGGGTTAGCATAGATAGAAAAGGAGTGGTTGAATTTTGAACGAAAAACAACGCGCAGGCGAAGAAGCCGCTAACTATGTTCAGAATGGCATGATTGTTGGGCTTGGCACAGGCAGTACTGTCTATTGGACAATCCTCAAAATCGCGCGAATGGTTAAAGAGGGATTGGATATTAAGGGAGTAGCAACATCGACTAATACTGAAATACTCGCTCGTGAAAACGGCATTCCCCTTCTATCCCTTGAAGAAGTGTCCTCCATTGATTTAACGATTGATGGGGCAGATGAATTAACAGAAGATTTAACCCTTATAAAAGGAGGGGGCGGCGCCTTACTTCGCGAAAAAATTATCGCTTATCATTCGACACATATGATCGTTGTTGCTGACTCTAATAAATTTGTGAAAAAGCTTGGGACATTTCCTCTTCCAGTAGAAATCGTTCCTTTTGGATATTTAAAAACCATTAACGCTTTAAAGAAATTTGGATGTCAAACGGCCATACGAAAAAAAGAAGGTTCATTTTACGTCACGGATAATGGCAACTACATCGTCGATTGTCAGTTCGGAGAAATTAATTACCCCTCTACTTTGCACGACAATCTTAATCAGGTTCCAGGTGTTGTAGACAACGGGCTTTTTATTGGCTATGCTGCTAAAGCAATTATTGGTCAGGAAAACACAATTACATATGTGGAGAAATAATAAAACCCGGCAGAAATGCCGGGTTTTGAGTTATTTAATAATTAATACGGGACAATGAGAACGCTGAAGGACCGTATGACTCACGCTTCCGAGGAACCACTCACGTAAACCGTTCAGTCCCCTGCTCCCCATAATAATAAGGTCACGATGATGCTCATCTGCATATTTCACAATTTCATTTCCAGGGTTCCCTTCAAGAACCATTGTCTTCACTTTATGATTTGGTAGCTGAACGTCTAACTTTTCGCTAATCCCCTTCAGCATATCCACCGCTTCTTTTCTAAGTTCATTTAAGATACTCGCGTAAACAACAGCAGAGCTAATTTGCGCTGTGGGGTTTAATGCTGTGACAACGTCAATTTCAAGAGAGTCATTTTCTTTTGCCATAGCGATCGCTTCATTTAATGCTTTAACACTCAGGTCAGATCCATCAAAAGCTACAAGAATTTTATTGTATTTTTTCATTGCAACATTCTCCTCCCCTGTTCTACTTTCATTTTAACATAAGAAAAGAACTAGTCCTGTGACATTAATCACGAAGAGATGTTTCCTTACGGTGTTTTTTGTAGAGAATTTGCTCTGTCAAAATCGCAGTAATGGAACCGAGAATAAGTCCATTGTTTAGAATAGACGCCGCAATTGGAGGTGCTTGCTGAAAGGCTTCGGGCGGAATAAACATAGTTCCAATACCAACCATAAAGGAAATCCCTATTATAAATGGTTTTCCCTCTGACTGATCTTTCTTAAACTCATTGAAAGCAATTCCAACCATATTCACAAATACAATAAAGATAACGGCATATCCAACCGGTTCCGGTAGCGCTGCAAAGAAGCCCATTAAAGCTGGAAACAAACTAATGATAATAATAAATCCACTTCCAAGTACAAAAGGAAGTCTCTGCTTTAATCCTGTTGTTAATATAAATCCAGCGGCACCTGAGATCGGCACGCTTCCCACCGCAGAAAAAACGCCTCCAAGTAATTGATTTATACCTGAAACAAAACCTGCTTGTCTATAGCGTCCCATTGGCTTTGTATTTGCCAACTTACTCAACACCTCTTCGACTACGCGAATACTTGCAATCATGTTGGTGAGAAGAAGCAGCGTGACTAGAAAAGATGTGATTATCATGCCGGAATCCCATGTAGGATACCCAAATGCAAGTACCTCAGGGAGCTCAATCATTCCTCCCTCAGGAACAACGATCGGTTTGGCTAGTCCAAGCACCGCAAAAATGATCCACCCTATAATCAGGATAATGAGAATACTGTATTGTTGAATCATCGCAGGCATAGAACGTGAAAACCAAATCGAGATAAATACAAGTAAAAGCGATAGTCCAGCAATTCTAAGATCAATGCCTTCTTTTAAATAACCCACACCCATCATTCCATTTAGAAACGATCCGCTAAGTTGAGCAACAAGAAGCAAGAGATAAATTCCTGTCACGACCGGTGTAAAGAGACGAGATAACTTTTCTACTAATCCAAACGCACTAAGAAGAATGAAGATCACTCCGCTTGCAATCATTGCTAGCTCAAGTGCTTGTAGCGTCTCTATATCAGATCCGAAAAGGGTAGAGCTTAATCCTGCATAAAGCACAAATACTCCCCACCATAACCCGGCAGGACCTTCATTAATAGGTAAGCGATGACCGAACGTTACTTGAAGTATTCCGGCTACGCCAAGCACAAACATCGTTCTTTGTACGAAGCCTGCTGCCATGGCAGGATCCATATGGAACAAGCTAGCGATAGCAACCGGAGCAACGATTGACCCTGCAATCATAAAAACGGCCCATTGAAGAGCAGATAATGTATTACGCATGTAAAAGCCTTCTTTCCTTATAACAAATTATATACCCCACTTATTTTATCAAAGTGACTGAATGAGGTCATTACGTATTTTTCCACTATAAAAAAGATCAAGGCTCTGTTATACTATTTTATTGGTGATTTGATTTAATCAAATACACGGGTGGGAGAGGGAAACACAAGTAAGAAGGGAATAAAGTGAAAACGAAAATTAATTTTGATTTTCAGGCTCACGATACTTCACTGAAGAAAGAAATTCTTGCAGGCATTACATCATTTTTTACGATTGTTTATATTGCAGCGGTTAACGCGTCAATCCTTGCTGATGCAGGAATTCCTTTCGAAGCAGGAATGATTGCAACAGTCCTGACGTCAGTGTTCGGCTGCCTGTTAATTGGTTTTTATGCAAATGCACCGATTATCCTCGTACCAGGAATGGGTGTCAATGCGTTCTTTACGTATACAATGGTTGAATCAATGGGATTAAGTTGGGAGGTGGCGCTTGCTTCCGTCTTTGTTGCAGGGATTCTCTTTGCAATCACGGCATTCACACCACTTTCAGGTGTCCTGTCGAAGTCAATCCCAAGATCATTAAAAGAAGCCATTACTGTCGGAATAGGTTTGTTCTTAACATTTATCGGATTACAAAAAGGTGGCATTGTCGTTTCTAGCGATTCGACTTTTGTAGAACTTGGAAACCTTGGATCCGCTCATGTTATGGCAACTCTTGTAACGCTTGCAATAGCAGCTATTCTGTTTATTCGAAATGTAAAAGGTCATTTCTTAATTAGCATGCTTCTCGGGACAGCACTTGCCTGGTCACTTGGCTTAATTTCAACCGGAAAACAGGAAAGTTTCTCTTTTTCCTCATACGGAGCTGTCTTTGGAGCGATGTCATTCGATGATATTCTTATGCTCCCTTTCTGGATCGCAACCTTTTCAATGGCGATGATTCTTGTTTTTGAGAATATGGGCTTGCTTCACGGCTTACTTCCAGATCAATCGAAATTCGATAAATCTTACAAAGCAAATGCCATTTCAGCTATCTCGTCTGGACTTTTCGGCACAAGTCCTACCGTTTCAACTGTCGAGAGCGCCTCAGGTATTTCTGCAGGAGGTCGTACTGGTTTAACGTCCATCACAACAGGATTATTGTTCTTAACGTCTCTCTTTTTCATACCTGTCTTCAAGATGATTCCTGATTCTGCGATCGCCCTAGTTCTTATTATTATAGGCGGACTGATGATCACATCCATTCAGAACATCTCTTTACAAGATTTCTCTGAAGGGTTTCCGGCGTTCTTAATCATAGTGATGATTCCACTCACGTATAGTATTGTAGACGGTATTGCATTTGGCTTTATTGCCTATCCTTTTCTTAAAATTGCTTTAGGAAAAGCAAAAGAAGTTCCTGTTCCAATGTATATTATCGCGAGTTTATTTTTCATTAACTTCTTTTTGCATACGATCTAAGATTAACGTTATAAAAGTATGAATGAAACCTTCCTTGTTGGGAGGTTTTTTTAATATCCATCACTACATCCAAATATTGTGTGATAAGCTTGAAAAGGTGATGAAATTGACGAATATGAAAACAGCTTTTCTTATACTATCCATTCTTCTTATCTCTGCTTGTCAGCAACGAGAAGCCCAACACTCCTTTTCTGAAGCATCCTTCATTAAAAGACCTATTCCCCATATGCATCGTGAAGTGCCAACCGAACTAATTCGTTCAAAATACGAAACGCTTAAGCCGAATGAATGGGGTGAACGCGTCACAGGGGTCCAAACGCACTTTGAAACATCAGAAAAAGAAATCGCTCTTACCTTCGATGCATGTGGTGGACCACATGGCAATAACGTCGACCGTGAACTTATCAGATTTTTAAAAGAAGAGCAGGTCCCTTCAACCCTTTTCATTAATAGCAGATGGATTGAAGAAAACACCAAACTATTTCAGCAGCTCGCTACTGATCCGCTATTTCAGATTGAAAATCATGGCACTCATCATCAACCTCTATCTGTAAACGGTAATTCCGCGTGGGGTATTTCAGGAACGGGTTCAGTCAAAGAAGTGATTGCGGAAGTCAAAGAAAACCAGAAGAAAATCGAACAACTTACAGGATCGAAATCAACTTTGTTTCGGTCAGGAACGGCCTATTACGATGAAGTGGCAGTTCAAATCGCTAAGGATCTTGGTATACAAATTGTAAACTATACCATTCTTGGAGATGCTGGTGCGACTTTTTCAAGCGGACAAGTGAAAAACGCTCTTATGACGGCCAAACCTGGCGATATCGCTTTGTTACATATGAATCAACCAAAAAAGTGGAACGTCAGAAGGCGTGAAACAATCCGTTCCTATTCTCCAAGAGAAAGGTTTTACCTTTGTTCAACTTCACAACCAGAATTTGCAGTGACTACAATTGTTCTGAATGGTCACCTTATGAATGAACAACTAATAAGGGGTGACAACACATGAGTCAATCAAAAGGCCAGCGTGAAAGGCAATTTCGAAAAAGAAAAGAAGCGCAAAACCCACACGGCAAGATTAAGTCGCTTGAACAGCTTGCTAACGAAACACCGAATAAACCTTAGTTCGATTAAACTCCTTCTAATATGGGTAAAGGCAAGTAGAGTAAGAAAGGAGTTTGTTTTATGAATGAAATGACGGTATCTGTATCCGGCATGAAAGGTGAAGACTGCATTCAACGCATTGAATCTGCGCTTCTCTCTTTAAACGGTATCGATCGAGCTCTCGCCGATCTGAATGAAGAAACAGTGACCATTGTATATGATGAAGATGCCGTTGGTCCATCGGCAATCATGCAAACAATTGAAGACGCTGGCTATCAGCCTTCGTAGCTTCGTTAGAGTCTGTGCAACTTGCAGGCTCTTTTTTTAGTGACGATATTCTACATAGATCAACAAAAAAACTCGAATTCTTTCCTATGAACTTTCAATCTTCGCATTTTCATGGTGGTAAGGTATAACTATGCGCTAATGAAAAGTTAAGGAAAGGGGTGGCGTGAGTGGATCACACTAACCTGAAAGTCGAAAAAAAACTCCCTCTAATGCCAGAACATTATCCATCACCTTGCTCATTAGAGGAATACAACGAGTTAATCGAGAAGCTTGAAGCTTTAGCTTATGAAAATAAAACACTCAGTACCGTTCATTATCTTGTAGCAGGTGTAGCACATGAAATCAAAAATCCTCTTACCATCATGAAAGGTTTTCTCCAGCTCATTAAACCCGATTTAGATAAATTACAAAAAAACGACATAGCTGATTTACTATTATCAGAAATCCATCGAACCAATACATTGATTGAAGAATTCCTTCAAGCTGCACGTCCTATAGAACATATTAAAGAGCGTATTGATGTTGTTCCTTTCCTAAAAAATATTATCCTTCTTTTCCATAGCCAGGCGACTTTGAACAAATGTGATATTACTACGAATCTAAATCACTTTACAGAACCACTAGAAGTGACGTTCGATTCAGGACAATTTAAGCAAGTGTTCTTAAATATGATCAAGAATAGTATGGAGTCGATTCGTAGTAGCAATAAAGAAAGCGGAAAGATTTCATTATCAATTGCAAAGCGTCTTCACTCCGTTACGATCAAAATTAGTGATAACGGAGCTGGCATGGATACGTCCACTCAACAAAAGGTCTTCCAACCTTTTTATACAACAAAAGAAAAAGGAACAGGACTTGGCCTATTCCTCTGTAAACAAATTATTCAAAACCATAAGGGAACGATTAAGGTGAGTAGTGCTCCATCGTTTGGAACAACTTTCACTATTCAATTACCACTGACTCATTAAAATCCGACTTGTTCACTTTCTGCTGAAGTCGTTGCTCTCCTTCTGTTCTTATGGAGAAGCGCGTTAACCTCACCGCCTACGAGAAGAATGATGCCCGTTAAATAGAACCAGAGCATTAAGATGATAACACCACCAAGACTACCGTAAGTTGCTGAATAGTTACCGAAATTACTTACGTAAAAAGCGAATGCAAGAGAAATCACTTGCCAGCCAATCGTGGCTACGACCGCTCCAATAATAACCTCTTTAAATGGAAAGTGCTTATTAGGAGCAAATCGATAAAGAGCTGCCAGAATACACGCCATTATTCCTACAGCAATAACCCAACGTAAAATACGGAAAAGAAACTCAGTCGAGCTCGGAAGATTAAGTGTCGAAGTAACAGCATCTATAATGACGTCACCGAAAACAGGTAGAACAAGTGTGACAATAAAGACAAGTATAAGTCCAACTGTTAGGCAAATTGAAAGCAACCTAGCTTTAATAAAAGATCTCGTTTCTTCAACGTCATATGCAAGGTTAAGAGCCTGCATCAGAGCCATCATACCGTTCGATGCAGACCAGAGAGTACCCAGTAAACCAATCGTTAAGAGCCCTCCCTGCGGCTCACTTATGATTGATAGAACATTATCCTGAAGTATACTTCCTGTCTCTCCGGGAGCATATTTTGTGAGAAAATCCACTGCTTCCTGTTTATCAATCGATAAGTATGGAAGAATTGAAAGAATTAAAATAAGTAAAGGAAAAATCGAGAGCATAAAGTAGTATGCTAATTCTGCTGCAAGACTTGTTACACGATCTTCTCCTATTTCTTTACCTAATTTTTTAACGAATGCAATCCCTGACATCTTCACTAGTCCCCTTTCTACAGTTCTTCCCTTCCATTCCCTATTATGACTAACTGTAATCATCAACATAAAAAGGAAGCAGACACGTTGTCTGCTCCCTTTAGATCTTACCTTTTACTCTTAATTTAATTTCGAACATTCCATTTAAGGCGTTGTTGAATCCTGCTCTTCTTCTATAGCATTCATATTCCCATTTGGATCTTCAATTTGATCTTCTAGGTTCAAATGAGTTTTAAGCTCCGTTTTCGCCGTCGCTAGCGACTGATCATCCAGTTTGAAATAATAAGTCCCAGCCGGTTGAAAATCAGTACCTGTTAACTGTAGTTTTTCAATTGAATCGATTTTCGAAATAAATGGATAAAGTCCCAGAGCTTCGTTAAAGGTAAAACTCATCGTTAAGTTCTCACCGATACGATCTACTAAGTCCCCATACTTCGGAATAGAGGAAAGTGAACTGACTTTATCAATGGCTGCAGTAATCACTTCCATTTGGCGCTGACCACGCTTCAAATCTGAATCAGCCTTACGGGTTCTTGCAAAAGCAAGGGCCTCTTTCCCATTTAGCGTCTGCTCTCCTACTTCTAAATCAATTTTCCCTTTAGATTCCTTGTATAGTTGATCTGCGATAAGCTGCGAATCGATATTAACTTTGATTCCGCCCATTTCATCAATCACTGTTTTGAAAGCATCAAAATTAACTCTGACAACTTCATCAATTGGAATTCCTAACAAACCTTCCACTGTATCAATGGTCAAATCAATTCCACCAAAAGCATGAGCGCGAGTGATCTTGTCCATTCCTCTTCCAGGAATGTTAACATACGAGTCACGAGGAATACTAAGAAGCTTCATTGATTTATCATCTTGATTAAATGTGGCTACCATCATCGAATCACTGCGCCCATTCGATGTATCCTCTTCATCATCAACACCGAGTAATAACACAGAAAAATGATCTTTCCCCATATCAACTGCACCATTTCTAAGATCTGACTGGTTTCCACGTTCTGGCTCCATCACTGATTGGTCTGAAACGCTGGAAACTTTATAATAAAGGTATCCCGCATACCCACCAAAACCGACTATAATAAATAATAGAATGAATAGCGTTATTCTTAATCCACGTCGTTTTTTCTTAGGCTTATATCGACTTCGAGGTTCCATATGTTCATCATTCATAGAAAATTATCTCCTTCAATATAAATCTTCTTTTACTACATGCCTAGATCATTCGTATCATAAACCGAATGATCGTCGGTCTTTCGCTGACCGATTCCATTGTAAAAGGTTTATTCTGAAATAATCCTAACTATAAATGTATCACTCTTTATCACGACTTTCTACCTAAATATTTTACCAACTAGTTGGGAGTACTTTGTAATAATCTTAAGATATATGTAGAATACAATAAGAAGCTATAGAGAAAGGACAAACTCTAGTGCATATTAAAACCGAATCAATCCCCTGGATCATTATAGGAAGCTATTTTCTATTCGGCTCAGTTTGGATATTGCTTTCTGATACAATTCTGTATCACTTCTCTTCCGACTTCTTAGCAAATAAGCAAATTGGGCTATATAAAGGCTGGTTTTTTATTTTACTAACTTGTTTGTTTCTTTATTTCCTATTGAAACACCTTCTCTATAAAAATGAAGTTATGGAAAATCAGCTTCTTGAAAGTGAAGAACGATATCGGAGGCTTGTTGAATCTTCTCCTTATGCCATTTGTCTTATGGAAAAGGATGAAATCACCTATACAAACCGTACTGGACTCCAAATGGTAGGTGTTGACTCGATTCAAGACCTCTATGTTAATCGTCAATCACTTATCGCTAACTCGGAAGATACTGAGAGGTTCAAAGGCCTACTAAGTAAAATACACGCTCAAGAGGAACCGTCTTCTGAAACAATTGAATACCAATTGTTACGTTCAAATAACGAAGTCATAGATGTCGAATCAACGCTGATTCCAATTATATTCAATCACAAATCCACCACGATCATCCAAACTCGAGACATCACAGAACGAAAAAAAGCTGTGAAAGAACTTTGGGAAGCGAAACAACTCATACAAGCGATCATTAGCGCTTCTCCTATCGCCACTCTTGCCCTCGACATGGAGTCAAACATTCGACTGTGGAATCCAGCTGCCGAAAAAATATTTGGATGGAAAAGCGAAGAAGTGATCGGCAAGAAAAGCCCCATTGTTCCTGTAGAGGAAAAGGATATTACGATTCCTGAAATTATTGAATATGGACATATCGTAAATAAAGAAGTCAAACGGATGCGTAAGGATGGATCAGTCGTCTTTACAGCTTTGTTTACAGCGCCTATCCAAGATGAAAATGGTCAGATCAATGGGATCATGGCTGCGTTTATGGATATAACAGACAAAAAGAAGACAGAAGATGCTCTGCTAAAAACAGAAAAACTATCTGCTGTTGGCCAACTTGCCGCTAGCGTAGCTCATGAAATACGAAATCCTTTAACATCTGTCAAAGGATTCATTCAGCTTCTAAGTAGTGATAATGATTTTGCAGATAAGACGCCGTTCCTTTCCATTATGCTATCTGAAATTGACCGGATGGATTCGATTATTAAAGATTTGCTAGTCCTTGCCAAGCCTCAGGCTGAGCATTTTACATTTTTTAATGTAAATGCATTGCTTTCATATGTCATGCAGCTTTTAAGTACACAGGCATCTCTGTACAACATTTCTTTTATAACAGACTTCACTGAACGTCACGAATCTCTATATGGAGAAGAGAATCAGCTGAAGCAAGTTTTTATTAATTTAATCAAAAATGCGATGGAAGCGATGCCTGATGGCGGCGTATTACGATTAAAAACTGTAGTAAAAGACAATAGCATTAACGTGATCATCGTCGATGAAGGTGTTGGTATCCCAGAACACAAACTAAAAACACTTGGAGAACCTTTCTACACAACAAAAGAAGAAGGCACTGGTCTAGGTCTGCTATCTAGTTTTAAAATTATTGAGAATCATCAAGGAAAAATCGATTTTAATAGTACTGTCGGAATTGGAACCACTGTGACCGTTTGCTTTCCGATTGAACGTGAGACATGATAGGAATGAATAAAAAAATAGTCATTTCCGCTCGGATTTTGTCCATTTTTTGTGCTTCTAGCCATTTCTATGCTAAAATATCATTCGTCTCTTATTCTCGAATAAGCTTGACCTGAAGGAGGAAGCAACATTGCAAAAAACTAAAAGAAATGATCCCTGTCCTTGTGGCAGCGGCAAAAAATATAAAAAATGCTGTATGACATCTGAAAGTGCACAGGATCAATTAGAAGAACAGCTCTATACACAAGAACTATATACAATTCAAGCACAGCTTGTAGAGTATGCTATGAGTGAACATGATCAAAAAATGGTCTCTCTAGCAAATGATTTATTCAACCGTTTTGAAATCCCGAAAAACCTTGAGGAAGCTTATATGCACGGTATTTTCCCGTGGGCCATTTTCCATCAATCTCTTAACCAGTGGAACAAAACCATTATTAGAGAATATCTTCAACTTTATTCGCACACCTTCTCTACTGAGAAAGTTAAAGAAACTGTGAACGACTGGCGCGATGCATACATGTCTATTTATACAGTGGAAGAAGCATCAGGTCACACAGCGGTCGTAAAAGAACTCGGGTCAAACCAACCGATCAGTGTCCTTTTACATGAAGAAGTGATCCTTACTAGCGGAGAAAGTCTAGCAGGCATTCTTCTCCCTGTCAAAAATGGTGCCATGCCATTTATTGAACTTCTTAAAATCGCACCAGATGCTATGGAAATGGTGGAAAAGAAACTTTCATCAGAAGAAGCGAACTACAATGTTCGTTCCATGATGCAACGTGATTTCCCAGAAGTACTTAGTCAAATTGTGAAGCACGGCAACGGTTCAGAAGAATCAAACGAATCGATTGAAATGATTTGGTCTAGAAAAGAAGATGCAGAAGTAGCTTCACTCTTTATGGAGCAGGTTAGTGATGAGTACTCTCAGGAACAACTTCAAGAAATTCTTCGTTTTTGGAAGAAATATGCTGATGATGAAAAGCCTATTGTTAGAAAAGCTTCTATCTTTGCAGCATCTCTTGAATATCTTGCTGCCAAAGTTTATGACACTTCAATCAGCCAGAGTGCTCTTGCGAAAAAATATGGAACATCTGCTTCTAGTATTTCTAGTAAATATAAAGCCTTCCACGAACGCTTTATCCCTGTCATGAACTAAAATTAATGATCACACATTTAAGCTGGTTTAACCTTAAGCCAGCTTTTTCATTAATTTCGATTTACATATAAGATATAATAAAAGGGTTATGTTAAGGACCATTGTTGTTTTCAAATGCTTAATGCTCTGTGATAACCAATCGCTTCGAGCAAAAGGTAGAATCAACAATAGAAACGAACATGGCTAACACGAAAAAAAGGGGAACTGAAGTGACCGATCAAACATCTACTCAAAAAGTAGGAACTTATATACTTGAACAAGCCTTGGAGATTGCACAAAGTACATATGAACGTCAGCGCCAGGACCTTGATGACGCAGATTTTAATAATGAACCGAAACTTTCCATAAAAAACACGACCTATCTTATAAAATTGATTGGTAAAAGTCTTCAAAAAGACACTGTGAACGCATTTGCAGCAATCGAAGAATTTGGAGAAGAATCTGGCGAACTCGTTCAAGACGAAAATGAAATGATCATTTCTCTAATTGTGACTGTACCTCTCATTCGAGAAGCGATATGGGAGGCAATCGAACCAATCGTTGAAAATTTAAATATGAAACCACGGGATGTCATTCAATTACCAAGTAGGATAGATCCTCTTCTTGACCAGTTTGTGTATAGCTATGGGAGTTCTTATATCACTAGTAATCAGCAGCTTGAAACAAAATATAACTCGACTCTGGAAGAACTTTCTACACCGATCATTCCTATTATTCAAAATCTTGCTATTCTTCCACTTGTTGGTAATATTGATACGTACCGCGCAACACTAATCATGGAGAAAACGCTTGATCAATCTCGTAAACTTGAACTCGACCATATGATCATTGACTTGTCAGGAGTTGTGACAATGGACACGATGGTCGCAAAACACCTGTTTGACATAACAGAAGCGCTAAGCCTTATGGGAGTTCAGGTGACACTGACCGGCATAAGTCCTTCGATTTCGATTTCAGCTGTACAGTTAGGAATTGATTTACACAAACTAACCATCAAATCCAGTCTTCACAATGCACTTACTGAATTAGCCGTTCTTTCTAATCCTTCTGTTTAGTTCATTACGCTGTTCACAAATCTGTCATTCTTATCAAAAACATCCCATAATCCTCATATTTTCATGAAAGCCTGCTATACTTTAGTCATTCCAGAAAAGCTTTCTCCCAACCCGGAAAGCTTCTCTGGTTCCAACGTATAGTAAATTAATGCATCCCTTCCCTCCCCCGGGAAACCTCCTTATTTTAGTAAAGAAGAAGGCGCGTCAAAAGACGCGCCTTCTTCTATTTGCAGAAAAAACTTTATTAAAGTATATTATCATCATTCCAATAAAAACCAAATATTTTGTAAAATGTAGGAAGGAGGTAAGAAACATGTTAACTGTATCCATTATTCAAAAAGAGCTTGAACCGCTCCAAAATCCAGAGCAATCTAAAAAAATGGAAAAGTATATGCGAAATCAATTTCCTTTTCTCGGCATTAAGACACCAGAAAGAAGGAAAGCTGTTATTAATGCGCTTAAAATTCATGGAAAACCAGATCTCGATACCCTTAAAGAACTGCTTGAAAAGCTATGGGCATTACCAGAACGAGAGTATCAGAATGCCGCCCTCGATCTTCTTGACCGAGTCAAACGTTTTCCCAAAGACTATATCGATCTTATTGAGCAACTTATTATCACAAAATCCTGGTGGGATACTGTAGATGGACTTGCTGTCCATAGTGCAGGTATTTACTTTCAACAATATCCTGATCAAATTGCACCGATAACAGAGGAATGGGTGAACAGTCCAAACTTATGGCTAAACCGTAGTGCGCTTCTTTTTCAACTTTCTTATAAAGATTCCACAGATTTCGATCGACTCAAAAGATACATCCTACTACTCAAAGATTCAAATGAATTTTTCATCCAAAAAGCGATCGGCTGGTCGCTCAGAGAATATTCCAAAATAGATTCTGAAATCGTGAAAAACTTCTTAGAGAATTATACTTTACCCCCTCTTAGCAAACGTGAAGCTAGTAAGTTTATTAACAAGCAAAAAAAATAACCCATCTACTAGAGATGGGTTATCAATCTATTATTACTTACCAATAAACTGTTGTGTCCAAATATTTCCTTCTTCTACATAACCAACACCAATATGTGTGAAGCTACCGTTCATAATGTTCTTACGGTGTCCTTCACTGTTCATCCAAGCGTTCACAACTTCTTCTGGTGTTTGTTGTCCTTTAGCAATGTTTTCTCCAGCTGATTGATAATCTACGCCAAACTGGTTCATCATATCGAATGGTGAGCCATACGTTGGGCTATTGTGAGCAAAGTAGTTATTATCTCTCATATCTTCAGACTTTGCTTGTGCTACTTTACTAAGTTCAGTATCTACTTCAAGTGCAGGCAATCCAGCTTTTTCACGCTCTGCATTTGTAAGATTAACAACCTGTTGTTCAAATTCTGATAATCCTGTGTCTTCATTAGTTTCTTTAGCTGGTTCTGCCTGCTCTGTCTCTGGTGCAGGCGCTTCTTCTGGCTGTGCTTCAGAAGGTGTAGCTTCTTGAGCTTCGGCTTGTTCTTTAGCTGGCTCTTCAGAAGGAGCTTCAGATTTCTCAGCCTGCTCCTCTTGTGCTGGCTGTTCAGTATTACCTTGCTGTTGGAAAATCTGATCTAGATTAATAGAATCTTTAATAGAAATATTATATTGTTTTTCGAAACGATCCAGAATAGACTGCAACTCATTTATATTGTTGACCTGGAATGTTTGCGCATTAACTTCTGCTTTGACAGCGTGTTGGTCGCCTGTATTAGCAGAACTATTTGATGGGTTTGCTGCCAGCAGGGCTACTGCCGCTGTGACACCTAGAATAATTGACTTTTTCAATGTGATTCCTCCCTGATTGGTGAAATTTCTTACACACTGAGAATATCATAAGATTGCTAGTCTAAAAGACCATAATAACTTCCTATGCTAGTAATTCATACCAGGTGATTTTTCGTATAAATCAAGTTAATTATTCATAAAAACCCTTTTATATCAACGGTTATGAGCAGAATATCTTAATATACTTGAAACTTTAAGTTTGGTAAAAGATCCATATATTAGGCGGCGACTTACTGTTAACGTTTCATTTCAACTGTTTCAAAAGCGTAACAAAAACAAGAAGAGCGATTACGCCCTTCTTGTTTACTTCAATTTGTTGACCTCACTTCTTTAAAGGGAAACCACACCACTTCTGCTTTTCTAACGACTTCTTCCAACTCAATTTTCCCAAGACCATTTCGGCTATCCATACTTCTCAAACGATTATCACCCATCACAAAAAGCTGACCTTCGGGTACTTCGATCGGACCAAAATCTTCGGTTAATCTCATTCCCATTGTTTCTGCATCAGCACGATTTCCGTCTAAGTAAGGTTCTTTAAGCTGTTTGTCGTTTACATAAAGGTTATCCTGACTCATTTCGATAATGTCTCCAGGTAATCCAATTACTCGTTTCACATAATGCTTCTCTGCATCTTCATCCTTAATAATAATAATGTCTCCTCTTGCTGGCTCTTCCTGCACATAGGAGATGAATTTGTTAACGAGCAGACGATCTCCATCATGTAGGGTTGGATCCATTGAAGCTCCTTCTACAATGTATGGAGCGATGATAAACATTTTAATCACAAATGCCAGGATAATAGCAAAAAGGAGAGGTGCCCCCCAATCTTTTAGCCAATTTGCTTCTATTTCTGTTTTCATTTCGCCCTCCAGCATTCAATCAAGATTCTATATTAAGTCTAGCATAATTTTCCTATAAAGTTCCATATGAATACCACTGTCTTTCAGCCTATTTTGAGCAAAAAGTTTTATCTTCCCTTCTTTTTGTGGAACACTTAATCAAGTTACATCCTTAAAGGAGGATTCTTATGAAAAATATAAAGGCTTTCGTATTTGATGCATATGGTACGTTGTTTGATGTTTATTCAGTATCTAAAAAGTGTGAAGAGCTGTTTCCTAGTAAAGGAGATCAAATCAGTCAAAGTTGGAGAAAAAAACAGCTTGAATATAGCTATCTCAGACAAATGATGGGAAACTACCGACCTTTTTCTGAGGTTACTCGAGATGCCCTTCGCTATGCTGTAGAAGAAGCAGAGACAGAATTAAGTCATGAGAATGAGGAAATTCTTCTCGAAGCTTATCAGCAACTAGATGTGTATGAAGAGGTTCCAAAGGTACTTCAAGAATTAAAAGCACAAGGTATGACGCTTGCTATTTTTTCAAATGGTTCACACGATATGCTCGATCCGCTCGTAAAGCAATCTCCTCTATCTGAACACCTGGATTACATTATAAGCGCAGATGACATTAAACAATTCAAACCATCACCTGCTGCTTATACTCATGCACTTGACTTCCTTGAGCTTAAGCGAGAAGAAGTTCTGTTCATGTCTTCAAATGGATGGGATATATCTGGTGCCAAGAACTTCGGTTTTCATACAGCCTGGATTAATCGTAACGAAAACCCTGTTGAAAAGCTAAACCTTCAACCAGATAGTATCTACCATGAGTTAAGTGGTATAACGAACTGGTCGTAGCACTTCATTCGAGATCATATGGATTTCTTCACGTTTCGCCCCTTGCCTTAAAATAAAAGAATTAAATATACTTCCGAAAACCTGAACGAAAGTTCAGGTTTTCGTATTGAAATTGTTATCCATGCTTGTATCAGAGATTACAAGAGCGTTCTTCAACACGAACAATACTTTAGACCCACAGCCAAATCACCCATTCACCAAAATAGGCCCATTGACCAGCACAATGCTTAGCCGTATAATCTACACATCAAAGCGTTCATTTACTAAAATTTGAGAGAAAGAAGCCAGGTGCTTGGACTATGATTAATGTAACTTATTCAATTCAGAAGGAAATCATTCGCTATCAGGAACAGCTACGATTATTTCGTATTTCACTTAAAAAACTGCCGGCTAGTACGCCGGCAGAGCATGCGACTCGAGACTTGTGTAGAGAAATAGCCTTTAAACTAGCTTCAACGGAAGATCTTGTAAGGAGTATTTTTAAGTCGAGAAAATTACCTTATCGCGAGCTTTCAAAGCAATTCTTTTATAAGATTAGCATCCTTAAGCGTAATAGCAAATACATCATAGCTCTCTTTTTATTGAAGCATGGCAATTATCAATTGCTTGATGATCACCTCACATGCATGCTATAGAATAGCACTCAAAGCTTGATGCAGGTGAGCATAAGTATTCACATTATTAAAATCAATTCCGAGCTGAACAGCTGTTTGCGCAATTTCAGGCCGAATACCCGTTAGAATCGATTCAATACCTGAGAGTTCAAGCATGTTGATGAGTTGAAAGATCTCATTTGCTACCATCGTATCCATAATTGGTACGCCTGATAAATCGATTACAAGATAGGACAGCTGTAGATCAGCACTACGTTCAATTCCTTTTCGCTGAATAAGAGATGCACGGTATGTGTCAATCGTTCCTATCAGGGGGAGTACGCCAATTTCTTTTGAAATCGGAATGATTGGCACGCTTAGTTCAGTAATCTTTGTTTGCTGAGCTGCAATCTGTTCTTCATTTAATTGATTGGTATAGACAGTCACCTTATGAAGAAGCAAATCAAACGACTTGTTCATGTAACTACCCCGCTCAGCTAATCGACTTGCTTCAATCAGCTGATCTTCTTGTGCACTAAACTCTACCATCACGTCCCAAAGAATTTGTCTGAGATAGGTTAAGCTTGCCACTGACTGCTGTAGAGAAAAGGTGTGATTCGAAAAAATCCCTACCATTCTTTCAGCCCACCCTAGAACATCCCTGCTATTTGATTCAAGAAAAATCATTTGTTTTACAAAATCCGAACAGAATAACTGAATTTCGTTTTTTAATTCCGGTAATTTAAGAACTGCCGTATCGGTTGCTTCTCTCTCATCAACCAAAAGTTGTAGGCGCTTCGTCCATTTGTCTCCGATCTCTTCTAGACGCTCATGAAAATATTCGACATACATTACTTCCACTTTTTCCATTGTTATGTCTCTCCTATTTACTCATTAATAGTTCATTGTTTCCCGAAAACACCATTTTGTACACATCTGACAACTCATTTAGAAAAACAGTGCGATTCGCATGTTTATTTACCCAATCAAAGCACAAAAAAATGGAGGCCCCACCGGCCTCCATCTTTTATTCTCTATTCGCTTTTGGGTTTCCTTCTAAACTTCATGAAGAATTCGTACACAACAGGCACAATAATTAGCGTAAGAAGAGTTGAACTTGTTAAACCACCAATAACAGTGACCCCAAGTCCTTTAGAGATGAGCGCTCCGCCTTCTAAACCGAATGCAAGTGGTGCTAATGCGCCAATTGTCGCAAGTGCAGTCATTAGAATCGGTCGAAGTCGCGTACCACCAGCTTCAAGTAGCGCTTCCCTTGTTGTATATCCTTCTTTTTCCTTATGAATCACGCGGTCAATCAGTACAATCGCATTTGTTACAACAATACCGATTAACATTAGCATTCCAATTAGGGAAGAAATACTAATTGTTTCTCCAGCAATCAATAGTCCGACTAGTCCACCAATCACGGTAAACGGAAGTGAGAACAAGATCGCAAGTGGTGCAAGACCACCTCCGAAGGTAATAACAAGAACCAGGTACACAATCGCAATAGCAGCAAGCATTGCTAAACCGAGCTGAGTAAAGGACTCATTAATATCCTGAGTTACTCCGCCGAGACTTACTTCTGAAGAGTCCGGTAAGTCCATGTTATCAATGGCTTCTTGCACATCTGCAGAAACTTGACCAACATTGTCATCAAGTACTTCCGCTGTCACGTTAGCATACACTTTGCCATCGCGACGAGTGATTGTGTTAGAAGACTCCCCTTCTTCAATCGTTGAAATCTCACTTAGAGGTACGTCCATACCAAGTGGTGACGTAATCGTTGTACCTTCTAAATCTTTTTGATCTTTATATGTCTTCTCACTCACTTCAAGAACGACATTTATTTCTTCTCCATCTTTTTCAATAGTTGTAAGAACTGGTGCTTCCCCTGTGTTTCGAAGCTCCATTCCTATTTGACCAGCTGATAGCCCTAGCTCACTTAGCTTTTCTTGATTTGCTACAATCGTAAACTGATCGTAGGATTCAGAAATACTAGAACTAATATTTGTTAGATCTTTTTCTTTCTCTAGAACGGCCGTTACATCTTCAACAACTGGACCAAGGTCATCCATTGTTTCTCCATTCACAACTAATGTGATCTGGTTACTTCCACCAGAAGCAGAGATGTCCTGATAGCCCCATTCACCTTTTTCAGTCATTTGTTTCAAATCTTCAAGAACGTTTTTGCGTTCTTCTTCAAATCCTTCTGCTTCTTCATCATAACTTACGAAGAAGAGAACCTGGTTACTTGCACCTGGATTCATTGGATTTTCTCCACCAACTGAGAACTGAATGGTATCAACATCTTCCTTATCAAGGAAATAATCTTCCGCTTCAAGAGCGAGATCATTGATATTCTCAGTCGTTTCACCAGGCTCTGGATTATAGGTCGCTACAATCATTTTCTCTTGATCGGAAGGTAAGAAGCTTACGCCAACGATCGGTGCGAGGAAAAGACTTCCTACTAATACAAGTAGACTTGCTCCAAATGTAATCAGCTTATGATTGAGTACCCAATTCAGCATCTTCTTATAACCGTTCGCAAGACGACTATTGCCTTCTTCTTTATGCGAAGGTTTTCCTTCTTTTTTCACAAGCCCTTTTTTAAAGAGAGAGTGAGCCATCGCTGGCACAATGGTAATCGCAACAAGCAATGATGCTAGTAGAGCGAATACCATCGTTAGTGCAAACGGTAAAAATAGTTCACCTACTGGCCCCTGTACTAGGCCAAGTGGTAGGAATACGGCAATCGTTACAATGGTAGAAGACATGATTGGAAGGAACATTTCCTTCGTAGCTTCTGTAATGAGTTCTTTCCCACGTAGCTTCTCACCTTCAATGGCCATACGTCGATAAATATTCTCTATGACAACAATGGAATCATCGACAACACGACCGATCGCAACCGTCATCGCACCAAGCGTCATAATGTTCAGTGTAATATCTAATTGATTTAAAACTAGCAATGCGATTAACAAACTCAGCGGTATTGAAATAACCGAGATTAAAGTTGAGCGAATGTTACGCAAGAACAATAGGATGATTAGTACTGCGAAAATCGCTCCAATAATCGCTTTATTCAACATTGTACTAACAGATTCTTCGATAGGTTCTCCTTGGTCGAATATCGTCACAATACTAATGTCGCTATTCGAATCCTCAAGTGATGCAATTTTATCTTTCACACCATTTACAACATCAACAGTGTTAGCATCTGCGCTCTTTGTAACTTGGATACCAATCGATTCTTGACCGTTCGTACGTGAAATTGATTCCGCTTCCCCAACTAATTCAATGTCTGCAATGTCCTGAAGCTGAACGGTTGGAACTTTCGGTTGTGCTTGAGCTTCGCTAGCTCCTTCAGCAGAAGCGGACGGGGCTTGTGCACCATCAGTTGATGAAGGTGCTTGAGTAGCTGAGCCTGCTTGAGCTCCCTGACCCTCCTGTGATGGAATGACTGGAATTTCAAGTTCTTTTAAATCTTCTAATGACGATACATTACCGTCTACAACAACAGCTTTTTGATTATCGTCAAAGTTATATAGCCCAAGAGGAATGTTAACAGCAGAACCTTTAATGAGATTCTTAACAGTCTCTTCGTCTAAACCGTACTCTTCCATTTTCTCATCTTTAAATGAGAAGGATACTTCTTCGACTTCCTGCCCAGCAATCGATACAGATGAAACACCTTCCACGCCTTCAACTGCTGGAAGTACATCATCTTCTACACGCTGGGTTAATTCTGTAAGTGAACGATCTTTCTCTGAAACGCTTAGAGACATGACTGGAAAAGCATTAAAACTTAATCGTGACACGTCTGGGTCTTGCGTTTCTTCAGGTAATGAAAGTGACTGAATGGTTTCCCTTACTTCATCTTCAGCTTCATCCATGTTTTTACTGAAATTATATTCAATTTGTACATTCGAAGCATTTTCAAATGAAGATGAACTAACGACCTTCACTCCTGGGAGACTTTCCACTTTGTTTTCAATTGGTTCTGATACTTTATCAGACACTTCTTCTGGTGTTGCACCAGGATACACTGTCGTCACGGACACGAGCGGGGTATTAATATTTGGAATGGTCTCCATCTTCATATTAAACCCTGAGTATAATCCGGCAGCGGTTATGATAATCGTTAATAACCAAACTGCAAACTTATTATTTAATGAAAATTGAATCAGCTTTCTCAAGCAGCTTCCACTCCTTTTTTCTACTTCTGCTATGACTGACCGGTCATTACACAATAACTATACTTAATTAAACGTTATAATTCAAGTTATTTTGTTTACAAACCACTGTAAAATATACGTAAAAAATGAGATTAGGAAAAAAAACTTGAACATGATATAATAGATGTGACCAATTGGTCATCAAAACCCGGTCAGTAAAATTACTGGCGAACAGAGGTGTAAGATGAATGAAAAAAAGAAAGTAATCCTTGAAACGGCGATGCAGCTTTTTGCCAAAAAAGGATTCCATTCCACGTCTATACAGGAAATCGCTAATGAAAGTGGAATTTCTAAAGGAGCTGTCTATCTCCATTTCCAATCTAAAGATGATGTGCTTTATTCCATTTTCGCTTATTATTATGAGAAACTAAAAAAGAAAATATCAGAAGCGAAATTAGATTCCTTCACCCCTGAAGAACGGCTTGAGAAGCTTCTTTACGTCCAGGCACAAGAAATTTTGCATCATAAAGAGTTTATTATTATGCAATTCAGGGAACAAGCTATTTCGATGAACAAAGAAATAGACGATTTAATTCTTAAGATAAGAATGGAGTCCCTTGAAACGTTAGCGAGTAGCATTCAAGACTTATATGGCGATCGGATTACTCCGATTCTCCCGGACTGTGTTTTGCTCCTAGATGGTATGTACTCCTCCTATATTAAGCTAATTGTCTTACAGAATGCTGACTTAGACCTGGAGTATCTTCCACGCTTTATATTAAGTCGCTTGAATGACATGGTAAGCGGTATGTTAGAAAATAACACTGCCCCCTTCCTCTCATTGGATCATGCCTCTGCAATCTTCCAGAACATGAGTCATTCAGATGGGTGCGAGCGAAAATCCCCTTCTCATATATTGAATGAAATGGCTACGTTGATTAATCGAATGAACATTCAAGAAAACCAGCGTAAAGAGCTGCTTGAAACCATTCAATTTCTGAAGAAGGAAGTAAGTGATCCAAACCCGCGTCGCTTTATCTTTAAAGGAATGCTACATCAGTTTGAAGGATTCTCCGAACTTGACTTATATAAGACTGCACTTATTGACGCACTGGAACTCGATCAGTAATCCAAAATTAGTGGAGGTGGAAGATTGTGAAAGAGCCGCTCCTAACAAAAGAAGAGTTAAGACGTATTGTCCGCGAACTTCAATTAAAAGGAATTAACGCCCAGCTTTGCTATCGAAAAGCATAAGTCCTCTCCTCCGAAAACGATCTAACCTTAGATCGTTTTTTTATGTTTCTTTAAGATTTTATAAACCGAATATGAAAAAAGAAAGATTCTCCGTTAGGTGATTACGAGTGTGGCTGTACTCCCCATTCCCAAAAGCATGACTTGATGTACATACCGATTCTCCTAGACAAAACTCTAAGTTTGCTCATATGACTCTTCTCTCTTATTCACGTATCGTCTGATTTACCGGCGGAATAAAAGGAAGGTGCACCTGATTACAGGAGAAAATTTCATTGGAAGATAGCGTATTTGAAGATTTGGTTGAACAATACATGCCACTCATCAAAAGTCAGATTAAAAAGCTTCATCTTACAAACCATTATATGAGATATGAACAGGTAGGCATGATCGCCCTATGGGAATGTGCTGAAAGCTATCAACATGGAAAAGGAAGTTTTTCATCTTACGCCTACATGAAAGTCCGTGGAAAGCTAATTGATGAATGTCGCCAAGAAATACGATTGTCTAAACAGCTCGCTCTTCACTCAGATTGGAGTGAATATGAAGAAAGGCTACCAATTCATCAACAAACTCTATTAACTGAACTAGACTTAAGTAATCTTACAGAAAAGCAGAGTAAATGGGTGAACATGGTCGTTTTGGGCGGGGAATCCCTTAAGACATTAGCTGGGGTTGAAGGAGTGAGCATTGAAGCAGTAAAATCCTGGAGAAAAAGTGCATTATCAAAGTTACGAAAACAGCTTTTATCGATTTGAAAGTTTTATAAATGCTCCGATCACTTTTATCGTATATTTTTAGTCAAAAAAAAGAAAACACTCCTGGGAGTGTTTTCTACTTTTATTAGCGGTTGTATTTCTTTTTGAACTTTTCAACACGACCACCAGCATCGTTAAAGCGTTGCTGACCAGTGTAGAATGGGTGAGATTCAGAACTAATATCAACTTTGATTAGTGGATATTCGCTACCGTCTTCCCACTCAATCGTTTCGTTAGATCCCATAGTAGAACCAGTTAGAAACTTAAAACCAGTACTAACGTCTAAAAATACAACTTGCTGGTATTTTGGATGGATTCCTTCCTTCATTGCTAGACCTCCTTTATCAATCAAATCATCATTTACGTTAAATGAATGTTATAGAAATAAACAGAGGTTTGGGGCCACATAATAATGGGCACCAAAACCCGTCCTTTCTAGTATATAATTTTTGAGCCATTTGTTCAAACATTGTATGAAATTTTTTTAAGAAAATTAAAGAACATTATGTAGGTCATACAAGCCATATAGTACAAAAGACTTAATTTAACAGAAAATAATGAATTTTATAAGAACATTTGAACGATTTTAAGTAAAAAGGATTGACGATTTAGCATCTAATTTGTCATGATTGGTGTATAAACTGAATCTCGAGGAGGATGTTGAAATGAACGATGCAGTTCGTGAGGAGATTATACTAATTCAACAAATTCGTGATTGTATTCGTGAGTTCCAAAACGATTATCCACCAGTCGTTAAGGAAGCCATTTTTCACTCGATCCAAAGGTTAACTTCTAAGTTGGTTGACGGAGGCCAAACGTTGATACGAAGTTAGTAGATCATCCAACTCCTGACTACACTGTAAAGTTTCTTTATGTGAAATTCCTTTAGATGTACCAATCTCAATCATTTCCTCTTGCTTACGCTTTATCCAGTGAAGCAATTCTTCTTTTGCGTCCTGTTTAACATATAACAAGGTTCGTCACCCCTCCTATCGGTTTAAGTACAAGCTCTATTATCCAAATTATTTTATGACTTGTGAAGGCTTTCGCCAAAACTAGACAAAATGACTCTATTTCTTTATTAAAATGTTCTTTACACTATTCGAACAAATTCTTAATATAAGACCATTCATTCATAAAAATAACAGCTTCTAAATAGAAGCTGTTACGAACTAACCTTTGTAGTTAACCGTTGTAATTTATCTCTCGTTATAGAAAGATAGTAGTAGTACAATTCTGTTTGGGAGCACTCGTATAATTGCTTGTGCTTCACTTTATATATTCCACGATCTAGAAGAAGCACGATAAGCTCTTCTTTTGATCGGAACGACCTTTCTTTTTCCATAACATCCTCCATTGTGCTATTCAACTTCCGAAATACCATCTTCATAGTAATCAAGCGTTAGCTTTCCATCAGAGTGAAGCTGCGCAAGAAAAACATCTTCTACTACCACCTGTTTGTCTATTAGGTAGCTTCTCAGCCACTCTTCGCTCTTCCCTACTTCAATGAGCATTCCTTTAATGATTTCTCCATCCATAATTACGGTTTTAGGCTCTTTCTCTTCGGGAAGATGAAGCCACAGTTCTGATGGTCTGACCACCCGATAATCTCGCTTTAGTAAAACGCTGAGCTCTCCATCCGCTTCAAATAGTGCAAACTCTACCTCGTTTACAGAAAAGACGCTTTTTTTGCGGAGCATTTCTAGCAGTTCATCAATTGTAAAACGCTCTTTCTTTAAGTTGTCCTCAAGGATCTTGCCATCTTTTATAAAAATTCGTGCTTTTCCTTCCACGAAATCTCTTACTTTTTTATTTTTCATCGATAAATAGCTGAGTAACACAGAAACAAGCGTCCATATTAACAGACTCGTTATACCGTGAATAACGCTTACCTCGATGTCCATTGATAAACTACCGGCAATGTCACCAATAATGATGCCAACAATATATTCAAAATAGGAAAGTTTAGATAATTGCTTTTTCCCTAGAAGCTTTGTGATGAAAAATAGTCCGATAAGAATAAACAAAGATCTTAGTATAACTTCAAACCAGTCCACCATACTCATGTTCCCCTTTGATTACGCTTAAAAACCACTTTTTATTTGCACGTTCTACCATTTTGCCCATTTCCTAAACATTTATCCTTTATTAATACTGAAAGGACGATTGATGAATGCTTTCATTAATCATGTTCATTAACCTTTGCAGTGATCATTTCCATTTTTAAAGAATCACGGAGGTTGTCTATACACAATTCAATGGGTACGGTAAGATGAGAAAAGCAAACGAACTTCTGACGAACCAGAAAGGAAGATACGATGCTCCAACAAGCACGAGAACAACTTAAACATCATTTTGGGTATGATCAATTTCGAGGTGGACAGGAACAGATCATTTCAAGTGTTCTATCTAACTATAATACGCTTGGCATTATGCCTACTGGTGGAGGTAAATCAATTTGTTACCAAATTCCTGCTCTTCTATCCGATGGATTAACGATCGTCATTTCACCGCTAATTTCACTAATGAAAGATCAGGTTGATGCGCTTGCCGGATACGGTATAGAAGCTGCCTATATTAATAGCTCACTTACAGAGACTGAAATTAGAGACCGTATGGCTGAAGCTGAAAGCGGAGAAATAAAGTTACTGTACGTCGCTCCAGAACGCTTAGAAGCACCAACGTTTCAGCGATTGCTTAAGCGGACTAAGATTTCGCTAATTGCCGTCGATGAGGCCCACTGTATTTCCCAGTGGGGGCATGATTTCAGACCTAGTTATATGAAGATTAGCCAGATGCTTCATCACTTTGAAGTGCAGCCTCCCGTCGTTGCTTTAACCGCCACGGCAACACCTGAAGTTATTCAGGATATTCAGCGAATCTTAAACATAACCCCAGAGCAAACCTTTATCTCCGGATTTGCCAGGGAAAACTTGCACTTCTCTGTTATTAAAGGAGAGAAGAAAAAATCATTTATCGATAAATACCTTAGCCAAAACGCTTCTGAATCCGGTATTATCTATACCGCCACTAGAAAGGAAGCAGATCAGCTTTACGCTTCCTTACACAAACAGGGCATCAAAGTTGGCAAGTACCACGCTGGTATGACAGAAAAGCAGCGCAAAACAGCGCAAGAGGAATTTCTATTCGATAACATTTCCGTTATGGTCGCAACTAATGCTTTTGGGATGGGGATTGATAAATCGAATGTTCGGTTTGTGATTCATCATAACCTTCCAAAGAACATGGAATCTTACTACCAGGAAGCAGGGCGAGCTGGGCGTGATGGAGAAGAAAGTGATTGCTTTGTTCTCTTTTCTCCTGGTGATATTCATGTGCAGAAGTTTCTCATTGATCAGAACCAACATGAACCTGAACGTAAATCCGCTGACCTCGCCAAATTAAAAGCGATGGTTGATTATTGTCATACTGAAAAATGCCTCCAAGGAACCATTCTTCACTATTTTGGAGATGAGCGGCCAGGCTATCAATGTGGTAAATGTAGCAATTGTGTTGATGACAGAGAAGCGGTTGACATTACCCGTGAAGCCCAAATGATTTTTTCAACGATTAAACGAGTCAATGAACGATTTGGGAAAACAATCATTGCACAGGTTCTGAAAGGATCAAAATCAAAACGCTTGAACGAACTTCGACTCGACAGCGTTTCAACTTTTGGTTTATTAAAACATCTCACTCAGCAGGATATTGTGGATATGATTGATTTTCTAACAGCCGAACAATATATTCTTTTAACTGATAGTAAGTACCCCACCCTCGTTCTACAGGAGAAAACATTACCTGTGTTAAAAGGCCAGGAAAACATTTATAAGAAAGTAGCTCGTAAACCAGTAGCGATCGAAGAGGATGATCAGCTCTTTACTCAGCTGCGGACGCTACGAAAGCAAATTGCCGACCGTGACAACGTGCCACCATACGTAGTGTTTGCCGATAGTACCTTGCGAGAAATGAGCGCCAAAATCCCTTCCACACGCGAAGAAATGCTTGAGATCAAGGGCGTCGGGGATATGAAGTTTGATAAATATGGCGAAGTCTTTCTAGAGCTACTCTCATCGGCAAAATCAGCGAAACCTACGTCTTCAGAGGATGCGAGTCATAAAGCCTCATTAAAATTATTTGATGAAGGTAAAGACATTCCAAACATCTCAGCAGCGCGTTCGTTAAGTCCAACCACCGTCGAGAGTCATCTACTAAAGGCAATGGAAGAAGGTTTACTTGAAGATACAAGCCGTCTCATCGATCAGGAAACAGAGCATCAGATTCTTGAGAAAGCGGCAGATGTAGGGTTTGATAAACTAAAGCCAATTAAAGAAGCACTACCCGAATCGTTTACTTACTTTCAAATTAAAGTCGCTTTAACAAAACATCGTCAAACTTCGAATAGTTAACGTAAAAAAAGAGGATGAGTCTGCTCATCCTCTTTTTTACTATTCATAACGAAGGGAATCAATTGGGTCTAATCTTGAGGCTTTGTTCGCTGGTAATAAACCAAATACAATCCCAATAAACATGGAAAAGACGACGGCTCCTAAAACGACCTGCCATGAGATTAACGATGGCCAGTCTGCAAAAAAGGAGACAAGATAAGCTGTACCAGATCCTAGCAATATACCAATGATTCCTCCAATTAAAGTTAAAATAATGGATTCGACGAGGAACTGAAGCAAGATTTGTTGCCTTGTCGCTCCTAAAGACTTTCTAATTCCAATCTCACGCGTTCGCTCCGTTACAGAAACGAGCATAATGTTCATTACACCTATTCCACCTACGAGAAGCGAAATTCCAGCAATACTTCCAATTATGGTTGTCATAATGGTCGTTACCTGCCCAATTCCTTGCGCAATTTCTTCCATATTAATAACTTGATAAGAATCATCTGTATCGTGTAGCTGATTTAATAATAACGTTGCACGGTCTCCAATCGGTTGAATATCATCAGCGTTCTCGACTTGAAGCGTCACCTGACTGTAGTTACTCGTTCCAAGCATATTTCGCATCGCCGTCCAAGGAATGTACGTTTCGACTGAACCGAACGCAAAAAGCCCTGTTGGTTTCTCAAGCACCCCAATCACTTCAACAGGCTGAACACCAATTCGAATGATTTCTCCGATTGGTGATTTACCTTCGAATAATTCTTCCTGCATCGCTGCACTTACAACGGCTACTCTTCGACCACCGAGAAAATCAGCACTTGTAAAAGAACGACCTTCTTCTACTTTTAGTTGGTTCACATCTAAATAAGCTTCATTGATACCTGTAATTGAAGTTTCGGCTTCTTCTTCTCGAAGTCGAGCGGTAGAAAATTCAGAGGAAGAGGCCACAACATTCGAGACCTTTTCCACTCCCTCTAACTGGCGGATATCCTCCTGTGTAAAAGGATTATCTTCCCATTTCCCCTGCTGCATTTCTTCTTCAGAAGGCTGGTAAAATATTTCAATCGTATTTCCATCACCGGCTATTTGAGACTTAAGCATCGCCTCTCCGCCCTGCCCAATAGCAACAACGACAATCACGGCAGCAACTCCGATGATAATGCCAAGCATCGTTAAGATGGAACGCATCTTATGGGCTTTGACTGACGTCAAAGCCATTTTGATATTTTCCCAAAGACTCACGTTGTATGCCCCCTGTTCGCAAGAGGATTCTGCCCTAGCAAACCGTCCCGCACGTAGATCACACGGTTTGCATACTCGGCTACTTCTGGTTCATGTGTGACGACAACAATCGTCGTTCCTTCTTTATTAAGCTGAACGAACAAATCCATGATCGCAACGCTAGTAGTCGTATCAAGGGCTCCTGTAGGTTCATCAGCAAGAATAAGAGACGGATCATTCACAAGTGCTCTTGCAATAGCGACACGCTGTTTCTGGCCGCCTGAGAGTTCATTTGGAAGGTGTTCTACTCGGTCCTGTAGTCCCACCTTCGTCAAAGCATCTCTAGCGCGCTCTTCTCGTTCTTTTTTCGAAGCACCAGCATAAACCATAGGAAGTTCCACATTTTTGAGCGCTGTTAGTCTTGGTAATAATTGAAACTGTTGAAACACGAAACCAATGGATTGATTTCGAACTTTCGCTAGCTCCTGATCTTTATGTTTCGACACATCTTCTTCATTTAAGAAGTAAGATCCAGTTGTTGGGCGATCAAGGCAACCAATTATATTCATTAAGGTTGATTTACCTGATCCAGACGGACCCATAATGGCAACAAATTCACCACTATTAATTTCCAAACTAATTCCTCTAAGAACATTGACCGATTCCTTACCAAGGGTATAGCTTTTTGTAATCTCATCAAGTTGGATCATTTTACGGTCACTTCCATATTGTCTTTAAGCTTATCCGGCGGATTGATGATAACTTGTTCTTCCGTAGAGATCCCTTTCGTCACTTCAATCCGCTTCGTTGTAGAAGAACCTGTTTCAATTTCGCGTTTCACAGCTTTGCCCTTCTCCACAATAAAGACAAATGATTCTTCCCCATCTTGCTGAACCGCTTCAAATGGAAGTGTTAATGCTTCATGCGATTCCGTTTCAATTTCAAGAATCATCTGGAACCCTGGCTTTAAATTCAACTCTTCTGGCTTCTTTAATGTAACCGTAACCGGATATTGAACAGCAGAAGCGTTTGATTCAGCTCCCGATGCTTCTGGTAAATAACCTACATCCATTACTTCCGCTTCCCATTTTTCGTCAGGTAGCACATCTGTTGTAATGGTAACTTTTTGACCTGATTCAATGTTCAACGTATCGTATTCAGAAAGCGTTCCTTCGACGATAAGGTTTTCCATGCTTCCAATTCGCAAAAGAGGCTTTTCCATTTGAGTCGACTGCGGTACGTTTGCATCATTGGCTTCTAACACAACACCGCTAATGTCACTTGTTACTTCAAGTTCGCTTATTTTCTGCTTCAAACGATCTTGCTGCAATAATGCCTGACGTAAGTCAAGATTCGCCATCCGCTTATCCATTTCCACTTGATCAAGCTCTGCTTCCATCGTTTCTGCTGCTTCTTCTCCAGCTTCATCAGCTAAGTCGCTTTTTTTCTCGTTTAAACGCTTTTCTTGTTTATCAAGTGAATTGATTCGTAGATATAGCGACTCGATGTTAATATCGTTCTGCTCTTTCTCCATTTCTAAATCCTGATTCTCGTATGTAAGTACTGAATCTCCCTTTTTTACGGAGTCTCCTTCTTTAACAAGAACCTCCTTCACTTCACCCTTAGCAGGATCCTGATAAAGGGTGCTTTCATCAGCCATCGCTAACGTTCCAGGAGTCATAACTGTGGAATTTATTTCTTCCTTTATAGCCTTTTCAACTTCAACAGTAGCCGTGCTATCCGCATAAGTCCGATAAATGTTCACACCTACTACAATAACAATGACTAAAACAACAGCGATTGCAATCCAAATCTTCTTTTTCATTGCTTATATTCCTGACATATTATTCGTTACACCATTGATTACGGCGCCGCCAATTGTAAAAACAAAAAGGATAATAGCGATTGTCCATACGAGTCCTTTGGGCCATTTAGCAGTAATGCGAAGACCTAGAGCCGTCAGTATAATCGTCCAGATTCCAAAGATCTCAATACCATTCAGAAATCCACCTAGAAATCCATCTCCACTTACTAAACTACCAAGACTTGTGTAGAGCTTATCAACTGTGCCTCCGACAATAGCAATAATAAGTCCATTAAGAACAGCACCTATTGCTCCAATAAACCCAATATACGTATTCATCGAGAAGAATTGTTTGAACGTAGCTTCTGAGCTTGTTGCTTTATTAATCAACCAAAGAATAAAGCTACCAACGAGGATGGATAATACCGGACCAACGCCAACCGACACGATTGTAATGATTTTAGTAAATAAAATAAGACCGTCAACATTTTCTCCCTGTAAATCCCCTGTAGCGAACTGCTCTTCGAATCCTGGCCCAAGTATCATCAACCACCCGCCGATCAGTGATAATACCGTAACAACGAGTAAGGGCAACCATACTTTAGGAGCTTGTCG
The DNA here is from genome assembly GCF_050467905.1 of Pseudalkalibacillus sp. NRS-1564. NCBI lineage: Bacteria > Bacillati > Bacillota > Bacilli > Caryophanales > Fictibacillaceae > Pseudalkalibacillus > Pseudalkalibacillus sp. NRS-1564. Next base: position 222,547 of record NZ_JBITPM010000008.1, read on the forward strand.
GATATGGCTTAACTGTTCTCCAGGACTCCAAATCATTCCAAGTAGTGATGGCTTTGCTACATTTCCTTTTTCTTCATAATCTTCGTTCATTATGTACACAACCTTTCAAAATAATGTCATCTCTTTCTACGACTCTAATAGAAAAAGGTTCCATTATTTTTGAAAAATAGTTATTTTTTCTAAAAGTCGTCACGTTAAACACACAAAAAAAGCTGATTATTTCATTTTGAAATAATCAGCCTCCAGCTATACTAATAGCCGCTCTCTTTATGAACAAAGTTCACCTAAGAGTTACATGCCCTAATGGCTCTACAACGCACAACGTTACGTCTAGCTATAGTGCAAACGCAGCTTCATGATGTAATCGACATCACCAAATTCGAGAGATTCTAAGATCTCTTCTTCTGAGAATCCAGTAGCGGTCGCGATCGTCCTAATGTACGGTTTCTTCTCAAACTTTAAGCATCGTTCCCTGGCTTTCTGTGTCTGGTAAAGGACTTGCGAATAGCGATTGTTAAAGATCATTCGCTTCACTGATTTCTCCTTTCACACCCATTATGCAAGCTCGCAACGCTATGGTTGAGTGCCATGGGCATGTAACCTTCTATACCCCGGGATCAAAGAAAAGAAACAGATTTTGTGCACTGATCAGCGCCAAGAGTTCTCTCCCTCGTCGTCTTCAAAAATGGCTTCGTGGTTTCGCATGCTACCATACAAATAAAATAATAGGAAGAAAACAAATAGGAAGCTAGCTTTTTTCATTCAGGATTACCTCATAGACACAAAACGACTGTGCCTCTTTCTATCCTTTTATTTTAACGAAATAAGAAAACAAAATGATGAAAAATCGATGTGAATTCTATATGAAAAAGACGCTCAGCTAAGAGCGTCTTCTTCTTGATGAAGCATTGACTTGATCATATAGTGATAGCGATCGATGATTTGTTTCTTTGTAAGAGGAAGAATACGGACAAAGTCTTCCACGACTTCCTTATCAGAACGGAGCCACGCATGATAAGAACGTTTGACGTATCGTTCTGCATCCTCAAAGTGTTCGAAGTCGTTCTTTTCAACCTCGCCGCGGCACATGATTTCCCACTGATCATTTCGACTAGGACGAATGTAGATGATTTTCCCTTCATGATTCTCATAGAAAGAGCCACTTTCACTGTTTCGCTCATTGAGCTTATTCCGTTCAGGATCTTTACGAAGTGGCTTAAGAGCGAATGATGGCGCTACAAAAATACAAAACGTGTCTTCATTCATTTCACAACCTGAAGCTTTAGGGTGGCCTCCGCCTCCATAACGTGAAGCAAATTCAGAGACATCTGCTTCATCATGAATCGTTCGAAAACCAAGTCGTCGGCTTCCATCATTGATGATCGTAATGAAATCAAGATGTGGATTTCGCTTATTTAACTCATTACCAAGTTCTGAATGATACGATTCAGCATGAACAAGACCGATACAGTACTCATCCACTTCCATTTGAACGAGCTGACGATTTTTCTGATGAATGTAACGCTCGATTTTCCGCTCCTCTAGATCAAGAATCATTTCTTCTGATTCATTGAAAGCAAAGGAATTGGGATCTCGCGTTAAACGCCTCAGCATCTCGGATTTAAATGTTTCTCTTCCCATAATAGAAAATAGATCATTCAATCGTTTCGCATCGACCTCATTATCCTCTTCCCATTCCCAAGTATCGTACTTTCGTACAAGCTCAAGAAACTGTTCTAACGATTCCATGCGCTCAATTTTCTCTTTCTCCAACAGAAACTGATAAAAAAGTGTTGCGGCACACGTTTTTTTATCTTCACCTGGATCAACAAAACCCCATTCGTAATCGTTAAAATGCATCGCTGTAGCATGATGATCGATCATTTGGACATGACTTCCTTTTTGATAACGCTCCTCCAAATGTTTTTCAACATGCTCATTCACAGATAAATCAGTAATGAACACCGGATCTCCGCTGTTTTGTAGAAGAAATGATTCTACCCTGTCATCTAAATTACGATATGTACAATGTGTGATCTCAGCTTCATTCTCAAATGCCAACTCGGCAATAAGAGCACAGGCCGTTCCATCAAGATCACTATCCGTAAACAATTTAATCATGAGCAACTCCTCCTATTCGATGTTAGTATGTACGCCATTTCAAAATTCATGAATATACGAATCATTGAAAAAAGCGAGCGAATGCCCGCTTCCTTCCTACAATTTTTCAATTATACAGGTCTTTCGCAATCCCTGTCCAATATAAAAGAACAAAATCCATTTACACGTGAATGAGTCATTTATCGAAGGATTAACACTATTATCTAATATTGCTATAATAGCATCCCCGTTCTTAGCTAGTTTTAGCGTTTAGGATTCATTTGTTTTAACTTGATACTTTTCTCGCAAGCGAAACTTTTGAATTTTGCCGCTAGCATTTCGCGGAAGTTCTTCTAAGAATAAATATTTCCGAGGGCGCTTATAGTCAGCAAGGTTTGGACTTTCTTTACAATAACGATCGAGTTCTGCCTCTGTTAACCCTTCCGCTTTCTTCACAATAATAGCGGTGACGATCTCTCCCCACTTCTCATCTGGCTGCCCTAGTACCGCCACATCTAAAACTCCTTCATGACCATGGAGAACATCTTCCACCTCTCTCGGATAGACGTTTTCCCCACCGGAAATAATCATATCATCCACCCGATCCGAAACGTAAAGGTAGCTATCTTCATCCATATAGCCGAGATCTCCTGAATGATACCACCCTTTATACATCGCTTCATTCGATGCATCAGGGCGATTAAAATATCCCATCATCATACATGGTCCTTTTACAATAATTTCACCTACTTCTCCAGGGGGAAGCACGTCATCAGGTTCTGAAGGACCTCGTTCATTTGGACGAACAACCCTTACTTCATGGTTTAAGGCTGCTCTTCCTGCAGAACCTACTTTTGTTAACTGTTCGTGCTCATCAAGAAATGTTACAGCTGGGCCCATTTCAGTCATCCCGTAAGCTTGAATTAAATGAATACCAAGCTTTTCTTTTACCGAAACGACAAGGGAAGGCGCCATTGGGGCAGCACCATAAAGCCCTACCCTTAAACTACTTCGATCATATTTACCGTAATCTTCTTGAAGAATCATATTCCACATCGTTGGAGCCGCAAAGAAAACTGAAATTTTCTCGTTTTGAATGACTTCAAGTACTTTCTTCGGTTCGAAGTGATGAACAATAACATTTGCTGCACCAAAATGTACTCTCGGTAAAAAGTTACAGTGCAATTCTGCACAGTGGAACATTGGCGCTGCCACAAGTCCCCGGTCGGCTTGTGTAAGCTTTAAAGAGGCTCCACATAAGATGCTTTGCTCTAACATATTACGATGGCGATGCATGACACCTTTAGGTCTACCAGTCGTTCCACTCGTATACATAATCGCATACGTATCGTTCTCATCTACTTCAGCTACTGGCTCTTGATCATGCGAAAGACGAACATGTTTCTCGTAGCTCTCGGCGTATGAGGGTTCATGATCATCGATTGACCAGAAAGAAACATTCGGATACTGAGACTGTATCTCTGAAACAATTGGTTCGAGAGCACGTTCAAATAGGAATATTGATGGCTTCGCATCTTCAATAATGTAAGCGATCTCATTAGATTTCAATCTAAAATTAATTGGATTAATGACAGCTCCTATTTTCGCACTAGCAAAATAAAGCGTAGCTAATTCCACAGTGTTAAATAAAAAGGTCGATACCCGATCTCCCTTTTTAACTCCTGCATCTAGTAAAGCATTAGCGAGGCGATTCACTTCACTATTCCATTCCTTATAAGTCCATCTTATATTTCGATCTACATCAACTAGCGCTTCTTTCTTACCATACTTTTTTACCGTTTGAAGGAATAAAGAACCGATGGTTATATACATTTAGAAACCTCCGCATCTTTCTTCTCTTATATTTGGTTTGCGTATGTATAGTTCCATTTTCACAGAGATAATTCCTTCTTTTTCGTCTGAATACTTAATTAATTTAGGCGTGTTTACTGAATAAACAATCATACTTTTAAGTATAGGAAAGCACAAAAAAATACCGGAATGTCCGGTATTTAAATGCGATCACTTATATCATCCTGCTTCCATTTATTCATCATAGGAACCGAATGTCGACTTATCATCGCAACAAGTTTCTCAGGGTTTTCTTCTGTAAGCAACGGCTCCATATATTGCTTATGAAGAAAGCCTTCCTCTACCATGTGCTCAAGCATGAGATAAAAGCGTTCATAATAGCCTTTTGTATTCAGGAGTCCAATCGGTTTATTATGATATTCAAGCTGATACCAGGTGAATATCTCCGTTAATTCTTCAAGGGTTCCAATTCCACCAGGTAACGCTATGAAAGCATCTCCTAACTCATACATCTTGGCTTTACGTTCATGCATTGTATCGACTATAACTAAGTTCGATAGCTCTATGTGAGTCACATTATCATATATTTTACGAGGAATGATCCCTGTCACTTTGCCTCCAGCTTTTAAAACCGATCTTGCTAGCGCCCCCATTAGCCCGACATTTCCCCCACCGTAAACCACTTCAATATCCTTCTCTGCAAGCTCCTTGCCAAGCTGCTCAACGGCTTCAAAATAGTGGTTATCAACATTCTCACTAGATCCACAAAAAACAGTCATCCGTTTCAGTTCATTCAATTTTAGACCCTCCCCCCATCATTTCAATTAGACAAATAAGAATTTAGTTATAAGCTTTTCTTCATATTAATATTAGTTGTTTTAAATCCTAATCGCTCATAAAGGCGAATTGCTTTTGTATTATGACCAAAAACATGAAGCGAAAGTCCTTCAATGTCTTTTTCCATTAACAATACTTCCAGTGCCTTTATGGCTTCAGTTCCAAAGCCTCTACCTTGTTTATCTTCATTTACTGCAAACTCATAGATAAATGCTTCCTTTGCTTCGTTATCCTCCTTTACCCATAAGATTCCTACCTTTTCCTCTATAGCTGCATTTACAATGGTATACAGGAAATGATCTTCGGTATGTCTTCCTTTAGGCAATAATCGTTCAAATTCCTGCTTAGACTTTTCATACGCTTCTTCTTCTTTCCAGTTTCCTGCCGAAGCTTTTTCTGCTGCATAACTATCAATCGAAACTTCAAGAAATTGTTTATAATCATAATCATTCATTGGTTGTAATACTATCAAACACCGACATCTCCTTTCTATCTCTTTTTATCTTACTATTAAATATGTTTGAAAAATAGTGTAAATTCGACCATAAAAAAACACCGATATCCATCGGCATTTTTTATGTCTCCATGTTCTATTGTGCCTTAGCTTCTGCAAGATCATTTAGAACCTTGCCTATTTTATCATGAATAACAAGGTCAGCTGCGCTGTCATACCCTGTTTCCTCCTGATTAACAATAACTAACTTAGCACCGTTACGTTTCGCTTCCATCGGGAATACGTTTGCGGGTGATACTTCTAGTGAAGATCCTAGAACGATAAATAGATCAGCCTTCTTCGCTTCCACTTTCGCTTGATGAATCGCGTTCATTGGAAGTGGTTCACCAAATAATACAATGCCAGGTCTGTTAAATCCCCCGCAGTGGCAGACAAAATCATCATTCATGTATCTTTCACTTGAAGCTTTTTCTCCACATTCATCACAATAAATCGATCGCAATGAGCCATGCATTTCCGCAACGTTTTGACTACCGGCCAACTGATGAAACCCATCAACGTTTTGAGTCAGAATACAGCCAAGCTTTCCGCTTCGTTCCCAATCAGCAAGATGATAGTAACCTCTATGAGGAGAAGCTTCGTTTAGCTTTTGTATTCGTTGCTTATAGAATCGAACAAATAAATCTCGTTCGTATTTCATCGCATCTCTGCTTGCAAATTGAAGCGGGTCTACCTCATTCCACATTCCATCGAGTGCAGATCGAAAGTCAGGCAAACCGCTTTCTGTACTCATCCCTGCCCCTGTTAAAACAACAGTATGTTTGGATTTATTAAATAGTTCCGTAAGCATAGAATCACCAGCTTTCATTTATCCAATAGTTAACCATTCACATATTTTCCGCTTTCTAAACCACTTGTCCCGTTTTTTGTTATCTAATCGTAAGGTCGTTTTATCTTTTTTTACAATTTAATATGAATGAGTGGGGTTATCAACCTTGATAAAAACTGCCCTTCACATAATGTGAGGGCAGTTTCACTTAAGACATATTCACTAAATCGGCTAGTGCTCGCTTTAATGTTGAGTATGTGTTGGCCTGACCAAAATTTGTTTCTAGCTTTACGACTGATAAGGCTATTTCTGGTTTGATTCCACTAATTCTCGCTTCCACTCCAACAAGCTTAAGAGCTTCAATAATTTGAAAGAGCTGTTGAATGACAAATGTATCAACGATGGGAACCCCTGAGAGATCGATCACAAAATAATTAAGATTGAGATTCACGGATTGATGAAGAGATTCCTCCATGATTAACTTCGCCCGGTATGTATCAATCGTTCCAATCAAAGGTAGAACGGCAACGCCATCCATAATAGGCACGACTGGTGCTGACAATTCAAGAATCTCTTTACGAGACTGCTCAAGTAAATTTGTTTGATAGTCAACATAAGGAATACTAAAGTAATAAACGACCAAATTCATTGTATAATCTAGCTTTGAGATCATTTCATAAAGCTCTTCAATGCCCATGCCTTGCTCAATCGCATATTCCTTCAATACTTCACCTATAAAATTGCGATAATGAGGCACCTCACTTAACATCGCATCAAGCGTTGTTCCAATTCTTGCACACTCTTCCCCAGTCTCAATACCCCACTCTTTAATCTTCTGCTTACTCTCTAAGTCTTCAAGCGCTAACGCTTTAGCATAGACGGTGACCAATTCAATACGCATTGGGAGCAGTTCATTAGATAGAGTCTCCATCTGATCTGGGAATTTTTTATTTTGCTCAACTGTAATTAAATGGGCAATTTCCTCTTTACGATCGAGGATTTTTTCACTTGCGGATTGCAACCTTACCGTCATCTTTCATCCCCACTTATCCATAATATCCTATATGCTAAATCATTTTATAACGGCGGAGGGTAAAAGTAAAGATTGAGCGACCGACACCTAAGTTATTGAATGAGGAAAGTTGATTTTTGAATTCTTTACCGTTTATGTTAATCAATTCAATGAGTCAAATTAGTATATGCAAAAAAAGAAAAAAGACGATAAGGAAGTCCTTATCGTCTCAAATCTTTATTTTGTAGCAGGTGCAGTTGAATCTGTAGGTTCAGAACCTGCTTTCTTTTCTTTTCGTTTTTCTTTTTTAGGCTTTGGATCTTTCGCCACTAAATATTTCTCTTTCTTTAAAGCTTTATAGAAGGACACGGTCATTAATATCATAATAATGGAGAACGGTAATGCTGCGAGAATCAATACATTCTGCAACGCCTGTAATCCACCAGTGTATAGAAGTACCGCAGCCATAGCTGATTGTGTAACCCCCCACGTTAGCTTCACGCTTGTACCAGGATTTAAGGAACCGTAAGTTGTTTGCATTCCAAGAACAAACGTTGCGGAGTCAGCTGAAGTAATAAAGAATGTACCGATTAGGGTTATCGCTATGATTGATAAAATAAGCCCTAGAGGGTAATTTTGGAACATACCGAAGAGAGATTCCTCTGTTGCTAGAGACGCAATATCAGCAATTCCCTGCTGTTGAATGTTGATACCCGAAATCCCAAATGTTGAGAACCATAGGAAGCCAACAATCGAAGGAACAAGAAGTACAGTTACGAGAAATTCTCGGATCGTTCTTCCTCTTGATACGCGGGCTATAAAGATCCCTACGAATGGTGACCATGAAATCCACCAGGCCCAATAGAAAATTGTCCAGTTATTAATCCATTCACGGTTCTCTGGATTTAATGGCGCAATACGGAAGCTCATTGCCATTAAATTGGTTAGATAAGAACCGATTGTATCTGTAAACATATTCAGAATATAAACAGTAGGTCCTAGAATGAACATCGCTAGGAAAAGAACTCCTGCTAATCCTATATTCGCATTACTTAAGTATTTGATTCCTTTTCCGATCCCTGACCAGGCTGAAATCATGAATAGTACCGTAACGACGCCGATAATAATCAGCTGTGTACTAAAGCTATTTGGTACATCTGTTAGGAACGATAAACCACCGTTAATTTGAACGGCACCAAATCCTAATGTTGTCGCAACACCAACGATTGTTGCAAAAACCGCTAGCGTATCAATAACTTTACCAAAAAGACCATTCACGCGCTCACCAAAAATTGGATATAAAGTCGCACTAATTAAGCCGGGACGATCATGTCTAAATTTAAAGTATGCAAGAACTAACGCCACAATGGCATAAATTGCCCAGGCATGAATACCCCAGTGGAAAAACGAATACTGCAAAGCTTCCTTAATGGCAGCGGGTGAACCAGTTTCTGCCGTAGGCGCATTAACAGCGAAATGGGACATCGGTTCCGCTGTACCCCAGAAAACCAGTCCAATACCCATACCAGCACTAAATAGCATGGCAAACCAGCTTAACCTTGTAAATTCAGGCTTCTCGTCGGGCTTTCCTAGCTTAATTTTCCCGTACGGTGTGAAAATAATAAACACACAAAAAATAACTAACAGTGTTACAAGAATTAGATAATACCACCCAAACTTATTCGAAATAAATGTTTGGGCACTCGCCGTCAACGACTGTAATGTGTCTGGAGAGATAGCTCCCCAAGCAACCATTAATAAACTTATAATGAGCGTGCTCCAAAACACGGAGGATACTTTTCCTCTCATACACTTCACCTCTACTTAAAATAATTTTCTTTTCCTATAGCTTAAGAATTAGTACCTTTTTACCTATATCTACATATACCACTATAAAAAATGTCGAAACACCGAATTTTGAATCTAAACTAACTCATTTTCGAGATTTTTCAATTAACGTTGCATTTTATAAGGATTTTAAATAAAAAACCGACTTGAAAATTTATTTTTTCTGCTTTCGACTGTTTGCCTTCTTCGTTTTAACACTCTTCGTTCCTGGCTGTTTTTTTATCCACTTCAAATAACGACGAATTCGATCGTCTTCTTTGAGCTGTGGAATGGTATTGAGCCTAATAGCAAGCTCCTTGTTCGTATAAAGAGCATGGATTTGCTTATGACAAGGCACACATAGCCAGGCGGTTGGTTTGAAAGAACCGCCTTCCTCTTTAGGGGTTAAATGGTGAAGCGTGCATTTGGTAACCGTTCTTCCACATAATTCACACACCTCCATCTAAACACCCCTCTGTAAGGTATTGTTTGTTACTTTGATAAGAGCTATTCAAACTACATAAATGCCTTAAGTTCTAGCGATTAGATGCTCAGAATATCTTTTATTTCATCTTCAGATAGACTAGAGATCATCGTTTCTCCAGGTTGGATAACTTTCTCTATGAGTTCTTTTTTCTTTTGCTGAAGCTCATAAATTTTCTCTTCAATGGTACCCTGGGTAATTAACCTCATAACTTGAACAACTTTTTTCTGTCCGATTCGGTGAGCTCGTCCCGCAGCCTGTTCCTCAACAGCTGGATTCCACCACAGATCATACAAAATAACCGTATCGGCGCCAGTTAAATTTAAACCTGTTCCTCCTGCTTTCAATGAGATAAGAAAAATTTCATTCTCACCATCATTGAATCGCTCGGTCATTTCAACTCGATCTTTCGAAGGAGTCTGACCATCCAAGTAGAAAGCGGAATAGCCTAAATCCGTTAACTTGTGATGAATGATCTTTAACATGCTCGAGAATTGCGAAAAGATCAGGAGACGTTTCTTGTTTTCGATTGATGTCGTAACAATATCTAAAAGCTGCTCAAGTTTACCCGATTGACCCTGGTAATTTTCAACGAATAAAGACGGATGGCAGCATAGCTGCCTTAAACGAGTAAGTCCAGCTAGTATTTTCATGCGGTTTTTTTGGAAACCTTCGCCTGCAAGGCTCTCTTTAGTTTCCTGCTGAATACGGTGCAAGTAGCCAATGTACAGTTCTTTTTGCTGCTTTGTTAGCTCTGATACTTGAACCGTCTCAATCTTATCAGGAAGCTCTTTAAGTACATCCTTCTTCACACGCCTTAGAATAAATGGCTTTACCATTCTCGAAATTCGCTCATGTGGTAAATTTCTGAACGTGGATTGATCCGGGAAGAATCCAGGCATAATCGAGTGAAAAAGTGCCCATAGTTCATCAAGTGAATTCTCAATTGGAGTTCCGCTGAGTGCAAACCGCTTCTTAGCACTTAACTGTCTCACAGCTTGTGAGGTCTTTGTGGCAGGATTCTTAATTGCCTGAGCCTCATCAAGAATAACGGAATCAAATTGAATGGTTTCATAATGGGCAATATCTTGCCTGAGCGTCGGATATGAAGTTATCCAAACATCTGGCTGAAGCCCTTGACTTAGAAGCTCTTTCCGCTCATTTGGCGTACCAGTATTCACTTCAATCTGAAGTCCAGGAGCAAATTTCTCAAACTCCTTTTTCCAGTTATAAATAAGTGATGCTGGTGCGACAACTAGCGCCATCGCTTCTGGATTGTCTTTTTTCTCAGACAGCAAGTAGGCAATGCTTTGCAATGTCTTACCTAGTCCCATGTCATCTGCAAGAATCCCACCCAACTGATAATGGGCAAGGGCTTTTAGCCATTGATATCCCGTCATCTGGTACGAGCGAAGATCAGCTTCTAGCCCTGTTGGAAGATCAAACTGAAGGTCTTCCGGGTGCTTTAAACGAGAGATAAGGTCTCGAAAAGCCTTGCTATAACGTGAAGCGTGCTTTCCACCGCTCATTCTTTCGTCGAGCTGGAGCCCTCTATAGAGTGGCAGATGAAGCTCTCCTCTTTCGATATCTTTTTCTTTTATATTCAGGTCGTCGAATAGCTGACTAACATGTTGAAAATCTTCATTTTCAATTGAAACGAAGGCACCATTCGCAAGGCGATAATAGCGATCTTTTTCGATCACAGCTTTAAGAATATGAGAAATTTCTTCTTCATCTAATCCCTTCATGTCAAAGCTTACATCAAGCCAATTTCCACTATGATCCATATCTACTGATGTTACCGGAGCCGATGATTCATCCAATAACCAACCTCGAGCAGATTCTGTTAGAAAAACATCAGCCAGGTCATTTAGTTCTGGGATCGTCCAGTAAAGAAAGTCAAATATTACCGCTTCATCTTCTGCATATAGCTCTTTACCGTTGAATTTTAGTGATGCTTGTTCAATAAGAGACATAATCGTTTGTTCCTTTTCACTGTCTCTTAAGACAATGCCTCCCTGGTCATTTACGATCCGGGAATCATCTTTAAAAGGATTGATCACATCTTCGCCATATTCATATTCAACGTTAACTAGAAGTCGCTGTCCTTCTGCATTTACATAGACTCTCGCTCGCAAATCAGGGTTAATGATTTTTTCATTGATCTGTTCAGAGATCGTTACATCCCCAAGCTTTTTGAGACCTGGTACGACCTGAGAAAGGAATGGTTCAATCTGTGTTTGAGAAATGGATAAGTCACTTTTTCTAGCCGCACTTCGAAAATGAGACAGATCCCTTAATAAGGACTGCTGTTTTTTCGACAGTTTGTAAAGCTTCTCATCATGAAATAACCATCCATAAGTAGGAAAATAAGCGGCACTTTGAAACCCATTTAACTGTAGTACGTAATCATCATCCCGCTGTTCAATTTCAAACGAAAATGGTAACCCACCATCAAAAAGCTCGGTCTCTTCATAAAGCGTCCGATTGTATTCAAACCGAATCAATCGATTTTGCTTTAAAAACTCTGAAAGAAACTCGTTCGCTGTCAGTGGGGGTAAAATCAATTCACGGTTTTCAGTAAAACGCCCCCAGTTATCAGGTAAATCCAAATAAACCTTCTCATTCCTTCTTATTGCGAGTAGAAGTTGAATAAAAGGCTCATCGAGTTCATGAAACGTATGTTCATCTGGTTCATAACTGAACTTTTTCGTAAACAAATAAGATTGCTCATCAAGAACCGCATCTAGAAATGCGCGAATATCTTTCACGACATATAAACGGTTTATCCCCACTTTAAGTTCAAGAGTCCACGGAGAATCTCCTTGAGATTTACGAAGCGTTGGGTAAGAGCTCGCTTTCAATGTAAACTCAATCTTCAACTGATCCGATCTCAATCTTGAGCGGTTCGCTTCGGGTTGATAATCACTTAATACTTGAATGAGCTGATTTGTTTCACTGTAGCTTCGTGGTGATTGAGGTACCTGTGATGGTTTTTCCTTTTCACTTTCTTCCGGCCCCTTCTCGCTAATTGCAATAAGCACAGCAGCAAGATGCTTACAAGTGCCATATGTTTCAAATGCTTGACACTCACAAGACCCAAACCAGTTATCACCAAGTAGCTCAATTAACACGCCATATTCAGAACTTCCGTTTACATAAGCTCGATAAGACTGATCTTCTTTATCATATGTAAGCTCAGATACGCGCCCATTCTGAAAATAGGTGAGACCTCTTTGATAGAAGCTCACTGGAAAACGTTCTTTTATTTCACTTTTAGTAAACATAGAAAAATGCTTCATATCCACATCACATCAATTCCAATGGTAGTAGTAACCTTCATTATACAATTTTCCACATCTTCTTCAAAATATTGCGCGACCCAAAAGAGCATAATAGCATATTTTTCCCTGAATTCAAAATGAGACTTCTAATTTAGGCCGTTTGGACATGTATTAAAGAAAGAGGAATTCCTTATTTCAAGGTTACATTCGTTACGATTAATGATCTCTAGATGTTTGACTCATTCGAGTGAACCCTTCACTTCATTCGAATAAATCAAATATCTATCCACTCCAACAGCCTGCTCAAAAGTATTTATCTTGAATCAGAATACATAGATAAAAGGAGATTGCTCGCCATGCTAGAAATTGCTATTGCTCACATTATCTTAGGCTTATCAATTGCTGCTCCGCTCGGTCCAATTAACATTGAAATCATGAAGCGAGGAATTCATAAAGGGTTTTGGTCTTCTCTCTTCGTAGGAGCAGGTGGAATGAGTGCAGACCTTGTACTCATGTATTTGATGTACTTCGGTATTGCAACTTTTGTTAAGCTGACTATTGTCCAAATTAGTTTAATGATTCTCGGAGCCATTATCTTAACGATTTCAGGGATTCAAGGCTTTCGATCTCAAGTAAGTTTTGATGAAGACGAGGACAAAGAAAAAACGGGTTTATTTCATTCCTACGCAACCGGTTTTATGATCGCTGCATTTAATCCAATGAACCTTCTTTTCTGGCTAGGTATTTACGGATCAGTGCTTAGCGTTTCACTGCAACAGCCAGACAAATGGCAGGCCTTTTTCTTATCTGCACTCGTTTTCATTGGGATCGGCCTTTGGAATGTCAATCTTTGTATGACCGTCCACTTCGGAAAATCACTAATGAAACCTCGAACGCTCCGCGCGATTAGTGTAACCGCCAGTCTCGTATTATTATTTTTTGGTTTACGGTTCGGCTACCTTGCAGCTGAAATGATTTTCGTTGCTTCAAAATAGGATTGGCTATGCAGCCAATCCTATTACGTCTTCATTTATGACTACGAATGTTTTGAAGAAGCATTCTCGTTACAATGATGCGTTTACGTAAAATAAACATAAGCTGCAATGCCTGCTATAGCGAGAACGCTCACAAGAAGATAAATAGCGGAAATGGTGACCGTTGTATTCTTCGCTTTCTTCCCATACCCAGGATCACTTTTTCCGGCAACCATTAGCGTACCAATTAAAATAATAACAAGAAAAATAACAATAAGCGTTGTTGCAATTGTGATCATCCCCATCCCTCCCTACCTTCATCATACACTGTCTCCTTTCTGTAATAAACCTGCAAAAGTGTGACACATTTGTTATGATAGAAAACATGTGCGTTTTCGCACAAAAAATAAGAAAGAAAAAGGAGAGTATCTATGAGGAGAGGAATCTTAGTCCTAGTCATTGCAGCACTTTCAATTCTAGCAGCTTGTGGATCTGGAGAAAGTGAAGAATCGAAAGGAACGGTTACGTTTGGATTAAACAACTGGGCTGAAAATATCGCCGTTTCAAATATGTGGAAAGTGATACTTGAAGAAAAAGGATACGACATTGAACTAAAATCAATGGAAAAGTCACCAGTTTGGGCTGGTATTTCACAAGGCGACCTTGATGTAGCAGCAGAGGTTTGGCTACCTACGACTGATAAACCACTATATGAAGAGTACAAAGAAGATGTTGAGATGCAAGAAACATGGTATGAGGGTACTGGTCTTGGCCTCGTTGTTCCTTCGTATATGGATATCAATAGTATAGAAGAACTGAACGACAAAAAAAGCGAACTTGGATTAGAGCAAATTGTTGGAATTGATCCTGGCGCTAGCTTGATGGAAATGAGCAGAACGGCTGTTGATGAATATGAATTAAATTATGACCTTGTCGATAGCTCTGGTCCAGCGATGATGAGTGAGCTTAAGAAAGCTTATGAAGACGAAGAACCTATTATTGTCACGCTGTGGAATCCTCACTGGGCTTTTGCAGAATATGACTTAAAGTACCTGGAAGATCCCAAAAATGTCTTTGGTGAAGCGGACGATATTTACTTTATGACAAGAACAGATTTCAGTGACGATCACCCTGAAATCGTTAAGTGGATGAACAATTGGAAGATGGATGATGATTCACTCGGTAGTCTAATGGCAACGATTAAGAATGCTGACGACACCGAAACAGGCGCAAAGCAGTGGGTTGAAGAGAACGAAGAGCTTGTCTCTCAATGGACTGAATAACGGCCTGAACTCATCTTCGAATTCTTTATCTATTAGCTCTCATGAATGGCTTTATTTTTTAGTTCATTTGTTTGACTAACCAATATGAAAAGGAACCCGAATGGGTTCCTTTTCGTTATTTGACGTTATATTTAAGAATGTGTCAAATCATTTTCTGCAACAACTTTGCCAATCGTCTTTCCTGATTCAAGTCGTGCATGAGCGTCACCGATTGTAGTAAAAGTAAAGCTTTGTTCATCCAAAACCGGCTTTAATATGCCGTGATCTACCATATGCGCAACGCGGTTTAGAATGTCTCCGTGATGCTCTCTTCCTTCATTCGTTAACATCGGAACGAGCATTAAAACACCATGGTACGAAGCACTTTTCACATAAAGTTGTGTCATATCGTGTTCACCACTGCCAACAATACAGGCAACGTCTCCGCCATTTTTCACTGCTTGAAATGACTTTTCCATGTTATCTCCGCCTACTGTATCAAAAACAGCATCGAAACCTTTTCCATCTGTATAGTGATTAACATATTCTTCGACAGACGTTTCTTTATAATTGATCGCGTAATCAGCACCGAGTTCTTGACCCATCTTCATTTTCTCATTCGTTGAAGCTGTCGTATAGACGATGGCACCTAGTGATTTAGCAATCTGAATAGCGATGTGCCCAACGCCGCCTGTCGCACCGTGAATAAGAACATTTTGTCCTGGCTTTACATTGATTCGATCAATGAGCGCTTCCCACGCCGTGATAGAGATGAGCGGCAATGCGGCAGCTTCTTTCATAGATAAACGCGCTGGTTTCTTAGCTACAAGCTTTTGATCAACAATCATTTGTTCACGCAGTGCTCCGTCGAGGCCTTTTACTCCGCCTGCACAAGCAAATACTTCGTCACCTTTTTTAAACGCGCTTCCTTCATATGCTTCCTCCACAATGCCAGCTACATCTCCATGTAGAACGGCTGGAAATGCTGGAGCAAACGCTTCTGCTTGACCAGATCGTATTTTCATATCCACTGGATTAACGCTTGTTGCTTTCACGTTAATTCTCACTTCACCAGCTTTTAATTCTCTTGATGAGAGCTCTTCTATACGAAAATTTGATGGTGCTCCAAATTCGTTAATCACAACTGCTTTCATGACTAAACACCCTTCCTGGTTCTAATTCAAATTACCTTGTTCATTCTTCTGCGTTTCCCCGATATCTTTCTAAACAAACAGGTATTTCATTCAGAATTTATGACCAAACTCATTATACAGCCGGTCATTATCTTTTCATAATAAAAGGTGCTGTCAGATGACCGGCCTATCAATGCAAGTCATTGAAGTGGCCCTTCTCACTAGTTTGAGAAGGGCTTCTTCACGTTCATTTGGATATGGTTAGTAAGCTGGATGTATCTTGATTACGAAATCCTATTGATGATGTTATTTACCTCTGAGACGCTATCTCGAATTATTTCCTCCGCGGATTTCGAAGTACTCAACCGTGGGTTTTGCCCCGACCACAATGACATCCATTCAGGATGATTTTGCTCAGCTGCTTGTTTACGAATCTCTTTTGTTAAAGTGTTTAACACTGGGTAACCAGGAAACATGGGTAAGTTAGATTCAGTCATTTCGGTCATAAAATCATTTTTTATACCACGAGCAGACTTCCCACTAAATACGGGTGTGATCATTGTTTGTTCTTCCGTGCTCGTTAATATCGCTTGTTTGTGAAGAAGGTGAGCCCCACTTTCTTGACACGTCACAAATGCTGTTCCCATCTGAACAGCTCCAGCTCCAAGAACAAGCATACTGAGAATTCCTCGTCCATCCATGATTCCACCAGCCGCTATAACAGGAATATTTATGACATCAACCGTTTGTGGGATAAGAGAGGAAATACCGACAAGGGACGAATCAACTTCACTTTCAAAAGTGCCGCGATGTCCACCCGCTTCTGCCCCTTGCATCACCACAAGATCCATTCCGCTTTTTTCATTGATAATGGCTTCATTTACCGTCGTTGCCGTTCCGATAAGGATAATTCCTTTACGCTTTAGTTGCTGAACTTCCTCTTTTGAAGGAATTCCAAAAGTAAAGCTACATACGGGTACATCTTCCTCTATTAAAATCTTAAGCTTTTCTTTGTATTCTTTTTTTAAAGCCGAAAAAGGCTTCTCTTTATAACTATAGTCTTCTATACCAAGTTTTGTAGCATAGCGCTGAAGCACCTGCTTCGTCTGCTCCACCACTTCATTGGAGGAGTGATCCTCCTCAGGAATAAACAAGTTAACAGCAAAAGCCCTTGACGTGAACTGTTTAATGTCTTTTATCGCGATCCGCATTTGATCAGGTGTCATGTACCCAGCCCCTAAGCTGCCTAAGCCTCCCGTATTCGATACAGAAGCAACTAATTGAGGTGTTGTCACCCCTCCGGCCATCCCCGCCTGTACGATCGGATATTCGATGTTTAATATGGAAGTTACGAGAGTTTCATTCCACAAGACTACCATCTTCCTTTCTATCTCTTCCTTTGCCCTTTCAAATACTTCTTTATAAAAAGAATGACTCCTTCCAATTACGCTGAGGAATTTATATTGCAATTCGATTGATCTACCGCTATGATAATGTTAACCAAATATACATAAATGGTTAACATTATTGTCGCAGGGGGGAATGAGTCTTGAAAGAAAACGCTTATTTGCCTGAGGAATGGCATGTTGTCGTGGAACAAGCAATGGAAGCTTATGTCACTAAAGAAGAATTCCAAGCATTCTTAATAGAATATAGCCTACAAAAAGCGTGTATCAAAAGCCAGGAGTAAATTCTCCTGGCTTTTTAGTTGCAAAGAACGAAGCTATATAACTGGATATTTTAGAATAGCCTGAGGCCCTGAGCGCCCGTTCTTTTTCTTATTAGTATGAATAAACCCCGCTCCTAAATAAATCTTCTTAGCTGCTTCATTGTCTTCATTAACCCCAAGAACGATTTCATGACAATTAGGGAAATGCCTTTTTACAAACTGTTCTAGCAGCTGTAAAGAGGCTTTCGCAATCCCTCTTCCTTGCTCAGGTCGATTGATTGAATACGCTCTTAACAGAACGGCCTTAGTATTATCTGAATACGAGAAGGTATCATCCCCACGATCTAGAACGAAAAAGCCAACTGGCTGATCCTTTTCCATAATAACCACAGGAAAGCGATCATGATCGATCTGGCATTTCTCATATGCAGGGACTGGCATCGACGTGAAAGCGAGCTGCCTTTCATCTAGAGTGAATGATTTCAATGCACTAATATGATCCTTTTCAGCTTTCACAAGATAGATGTTTTCTTCTTTAACCCTCACATGAAAGACTCCTCTCCAACCTAACTCTTTTGTTCATTATTACTCGTCAACTAAGAGAATTCAATATGACAGTAAGATAAAGAAGCGCTCCTAATTATAGGAGCGCTTCTTTCATTGCTTTTCACGTCTAGCAAAATCAACAAATCTAAATTTATCAAGACGGTGCCTGGATTCAGTATACTCAATTAATGTGGTGTCATTTAGATAAACGTAGTTTCGAACCACGACAACATGATTGTAATCATGCAAATCCAAGTAGAAACGATCCTCTTCATCCGCCTCTTCCACTACAATTTCCTTTTTAGCATAGCTTACGACAAGGCCAAGGTCATTCTCTAAATAATCATAGATCGAATTCTCACAAATTGTTTTTGTGAGCTCTGGAACAAATTCTACTGGAAAATAATCGCGATCAAGTATAATTTTCTCTCCATCTATTTCACGAGCTCTTACAACATGCCATACTTGTGCATTGTCTTTTAGCTCCAACTGCTCAGCAACCCATTTCGATGGAAGTTTTTTTTCTAGATCATGAACGATGGTACGAGAAGAGCGATTCATTTTTTGAGAAATTTCCTTAAAGCTCACAAGACCAGAAACCGGAAATTCATAGCGGTTAAGGTCGAGAACGACAGATCCTCGCGCTTTAATTTTCTGAATCAAACCATTTTGAGAAAGCAAATTAAGAGCTTTACGAATCGTCTCTCGCGATGTTCCGTACGCTTCCGCTAACTCGTGTTCTGAAGGTAATTTAGTATTCGGTTGATAGGTACCATTTTGTATATTCAGAGAGAGATCATTATATATTTGCTGGTACTTGGTTTGCTTCATAGACTCACCTTGCCTTAGTTAGATGATAAGCAATCGACTCATATGGTCGCAATGACACTTTCTTGAAAGTGTTAGGGGTGTCTTCATAATTCGATAATAGAACCTCTGCATGATAACCATTTACTTCCACATCTTCCGGAAGTTCAAACGTTACTTCACTTTCATAGAAATTATTGATCACAAGAAGCTTTTCATTTTCACCGTTCCTTACATAAGCGAAAAGCTGTGGGTGTTCAGCTAAAAGAAGCTCATAGTCACCGTATGTGATCAAATCCATATTTTTTCTAAGTGCGATTAGCTTCTGATAATGTTCAAATACTGAATGACTCTCATTAAGAGTATCTTCGACGTTAATGTCTTCATAGTTTTTCGCAACGGGTATCCATGGTTCCCCTGTTGTAAACCCAGCGTTAGCTTCTGAATTCCATTGAACAGGCGTTCTTGAGTTATCTCTTGATTTATGACGCAAAATCTCGAGTACTTCCTCTTCACTATACCCTTTTTCCTCTTTAAGAATGGAGTAAATATTCAACGATTCTACATCGCGATAAGATGAGATCGCATCAAACTTTGGATTCGTCATCCCAATTTCTTCTCCCTGATAAATATACGGAGTACCTTGCATCAGGTGCATTGTTGTCGCTAGCATTTTGGCTGACTCACGTCTGTACTCCCCGTCATTCCCGTAGCGTGATACGATTCGGGGCTGGTCATGGTTACACCAGAAGAGGGCATTCCAGCCTCCACCTTCATACATTTCCGCCTGCCATGTTGATAGAATTTCTTTTAGCTTTAGGAAATCAAAATCGGCTACAGACCACTTTTCTCCATCAGGATAATCGACTTTTAAATGATGGAAATTGAATGTCATGCTCAATTCATTTCGCTTAGGATTAGAGTATTTAATGCAGTTGTCAATCGTTGTGGAAGACATTTCCCCAACCGTCATGCTGTTATATTTCATAAACACATTGCGATTCATTTCGTTCATATACTCATGCACTTTTGGACCATCTGTATAAAATTTACGTCCGTCTCCAGGCGCTACAGAACCATCATCATTTGGGAAATTCTGATCTTTCGAAATAAGGTTAATCACATCGAGACGAAAACCATCGACCCCTTTTTCAAACCAGAATGTCATCATATCATACACTTCATCTCTTACTTTTTCATTCTCCCAGTTAAGATCAGCCTGTGTGACATCAAAAAGATGCAAGTAATATTGACCGGTTTCTTTATCAAACTGCCACGCATTACCACCGAATTTTGACTGCCAGTTTGTTGGTTCTGCTCCATTTACGCCATCTTTCCAGATGTAATAGTCTCGATAAGGATTATCCTTTGATTTACGAGACTCGACGAACCACTGATGCTCGGTAGACGTATGATTCACAACGATATCCATAATGATCTTAATGTCTTTTGAATGGGCTTCTTGAAGAAGACGATCGAAATCCTCCATTGTTCCATACTCTTCATAAATACTAAAGTAGTCTCGAATATCATATCCATTGTCATTCTGAGGTGAATCATAGATCGGTGTTAGCCAAACGACATCCACTCCAAGTTCACTTAAATAATCCAGCTTTTCAATAATGCCTTGAATATCCCCCGTACCGTAACCAGTCGTATCGTTAAAGCTTTTCGGATAAATTTGATAAACGACTGACTTCTTCCACCATGGTTGTTGCATATCAATCAACTCCTAATTGTATACTTGAAAAAACAAACAAAGGCGATACCATCGGAGCAGCTTAAGTGCCTGATGATATCGCTCCTTTTTATTTACTCGCTTACTTTTCTAACTTTCCCATACAAGAATGTTAAAACAAATGGTACGACGAGTGCGATGGCCATCCCCATAAAGAAAGCACCCCAGTATTCTTTAAAGATTGAAAGGAATCCTGGTATACCACCTACACCGATCGATGTCGCTTCAACACCACTAACCGTAATAACAAGACCAGCCACAGCTGAACCAATAATTGCTGCAAAGAATGGGAACTTAAAGCGTAAATTCACACCGAATAGCGCAGGTTCAGTGACGCCAAGGAAAGCAGAGACTGCTGAAGTACCTGCAAGTCCTTTCGTTTTCTCATTACGTGTAATCAGCATCATCGCAAGTGCCGCTGCACCCTGGGCGATGTTGGAAAGTGCCAGCATCGGCCATAAGAATGCGCTTCCCGTACTGCCGATTAACTGCAAATCTACAGCAAGGAACGTATGGTGCATTCCCGTGATAACGAGTGGCGCATATAAAGCCCCATACACTAATCCACCAATAGCTGGTGCAAAATCAAATAATCCAATAAAACCATCCGTTAAGAGATTTGCAATCCAGAATGTCACCGGTCCAATAAGAGTAAACGCTAGGAATCCAGTTACAAGAAGGGCAACAGGAGCCACTATGAGCATTTGAATAGAATCTGGAATCCGCTTATTAAGAAACGTTTCAATTTTGGCTAATATATAAGCTGACACAAGAACAGGCAAGACTTGCCCTTGATACCCAATCTTCTCTATTTCAAGTCCGAACAAATTCCATGTTGGAATATCGTCGGCTTCTCCATATGCCCATGCATTGAGGAGATCAGGGTGAACGAGAATAAGACCTAGAACAATACCGAGCAATGGACTTCCGCCAAATTGCTTCGCTGCTGACCAACCAATTAAACCAGGTAAAAAGACGAAGGCTGTGTTAGCAATCAGGTTAATAATACTCGCTAAATCTGCCCACTGTGGGTACACCTCTACAAGTGGATCACTAAAGAAAATATCCGGTGCTGTGAGAATATTATTAATCCCAAGAAGCAAACCAGCTGTTACGATTGCAGGTAAAATCGGGATAAAAATATCAGCAAGTGTTTTCACACCGCGCTGGAGGATATTTTGCTTACTTGCAGCCGCATCCTTCACGTCCTGTTTGGACGCGCTTTCAATATCTGCCATCTCAGCAAAGATCTTAAATACTTTATCAACGGTTCCTTGACCGATAACTACCTGAAACTGCCCATTCGCCGAAAAAGAACCTTTGACAAGCTCATTCTCTTCAAGTGCTTTTGTATCTACTTTACTTTCATCATGCAAAACAAGACGCAGACGGGTTACACAATGTGTTGCGGTCGAAATATTTTCCTTACCGCCTATGGCTTCCAGGATCTGTTCGACAGACTCTCGATTAATCGCCATGTTTTCTTCCCCCTTAGAAATAATTAGATAGATCCTAAGAGAGTTGATGTATAGCGCACTCTCTTAGGAACTTCATAACTTTATCCTTTTACTTTGGTTGTCATAATTTCAGTCTCATTTGATGCGCCGACTGTATATTTCTTCTCAACATTTTCAAGAACATCAGCATTTGTAATAATCACAGGAGTGATCGTACTCGCTGCTTTCTCCTTAACAAGATCAAGATCAACTGTGATGAGAGGATCGCCAACTTTTACCTTGTCGCCTTCTTTTACGTGACCTTCAAATCCTTCTCCACCCATGTTAACTGTTTCTAAACCGACGTGGATTAAAATTTCAAGACCTGATTCAGATTCAATTCCAACCGCATGTTTCGTATGGAAAAACTGGATTACTTTCCCGTTGACTGGTGAAACGACTTTTCCGTCTTTTGGATCAATCGCAACCCCGTCTCCCATCATTTTTTGTGAAAATGTTGGATCTGGAACTTTTTCAAGTTCAACAACATCTCCGTTTAAAGGAGCGAAAATAACCTCTTCTGAAGGCTTTTCTTTTTTACCAAATAGTTTTTTCAACATAAGAACATTCCCCTTTCAACCGCTTTCATTTATATCCTATCTTGTCTATACAAGTTTAGCTTACACATGCAGTTTATCTTGTATAGACAAGTTAGTCAACTATAATACTCAACTTTTAAATCACATTTCTAAGGGGGAAGATGTGATTCGATAAATAATTTCCCTGATTGTCATATCCTAAACGCTGATACATGTTTCAAATTTCTCGAAAACGTATACAAAAGGAATAAGGAGTGATCATATGGAAAAGCACCAAATAAAAACGATAACGTTTGAAGACGATGGTAACATTCCAAACAACCGGTTCCATCCGCTTATTCTTTATCCAGGAGCGCTAGATCATCCCGGAAATTGCATGAAGATTTTCAAAGAAAACAATTGGACTAATGCGTGGGAGAATGGCGTGTTTTCTTACCATCATTATCACAGTAACAGCCACGAAGTACTTGGGGTGATCGAAGGATCGGCTTCCATCACATTTGGAGGAGAAAACGGAAAGACAGTTGAAGTGACAGTAGGAGATGTCGTAGTCATTCCAGCTGGTGTGGGACATAAAAAAGAAGCATCCTCGGGTGGTTTCCGCGTAGTAGAGGCTTATCCAAACGGTATGCCCCACGATCTTAGAACAGGAAAAGCCGATGAACGAAAAGAAGCCATCGATAACATTGAGAACGTTCCATTGCCTGCAACAGATCCGATTTTTGGTGTTAATGAACCACTACTTAACGTTTGGGGCCGCTAGAACATAGCAAAAGACGCCTTTATAGGCGTCTTTTTTAGGAAGAAGTATATTCAGATTTCTTAAAACCTGGCACCGTTCTTTCGTAAAAGTCCAGGTTATCAGGATGATGCGCAATACGGCTGTCAGAGTGAAGAGAATCGATGGAAACCATCTCTTCATCAGTTAAATGAAAATCAAAAATAGCTGCATTCTCTTTAATCCGCTCGCTATGGGAGGACTTCACGTTCAATAAAATCTGATGCTGAAGACACCATCTAAGAACAATTTGTGCAGGTGTTTTACCATACCGTTCGCTAACTGCTTGAATCACCGGATTCTTTAACACCTGACCTCGTTTTAACGGTGACCATGCCTGGACCTGAATTCCTTTTGATCGACAGTAATCTCTTAGTTCACCCTGTATTAACTCAGGGTGTAACTCAATTTGATTGAGAACAGGTTTGACAGTTGAGATCCGAGAAATGGCTTCTAGATGGTGCGTCTCAAAGTTACTAACACCAATAGCACATACCTTTCCTTCATGATAGAGCTTCTCTAGCGCTTGCCATGTTTCAAGAAATAAGTGAGGAACTGGCCAGTGAATTAAATACAAATCAAGATAATCAGTGCCCAATCGTTCCAGCGATCTTTCAAAAGCAGCAAGCGTTGCATTATAACCCTGCTCATCGTTCCAAACTTTAGAAGTAATAAATAGTTCATCGCGTGGAATTCCGGAGTCCTTAATCGCGCGACCCACCGCTTCTTCATTCTCATAATAGGAAGCTGTATCAATGCCGCGGTACCCGGTTTCAATGGCAACTTTAACAGCGCTGTAGGCATCTTCCCCTTTTAGTTTAAAAGCACCAAAACCAAGATAAGGCATTTTAACACCGTTTGATAGAACAGCCGTTTTCTCAATCCCCATCTTATTTCGCCTCCTTCTTCAATCACCTTACTCTCTAAATAAATCTGACTTCCTTCTCTAAACTATTTCTTAAGACGCTATGCTATTCCTTACACAAGCTTGCGGTATTCATTAATAAAAACTGTGGGATCCTTTTTGATAATAAATGATTCAACACCACTATTTGTATGAAGATATAAAAAACCATAAAGCGTCGATTGAAATCGATAGGACATATCAAAGACATCTTTGATCGCAAAATGTTTATGTCCAACAACTATCCGATCTTCATATAGTTCTAAATCGTGCTCCTGCTCTAGCGTTTTCTGTTCCGTACGTTCCATTTTTCGAATTACCTTGATAAATGGGTGAGATAAAATAAATTTCAAGTTCATCATCCTATTCTTCTATCATTCTACATATTATCACTCAGTTCCTCTTTAAGAGAAAGGGTAATAAAGAAAAAGAGCAGACCTTTACTGGTCCGCCCCGTTCTTTCGTATCAGTTCATGATAAGCATTAAGCTCAATCATTATATCTTATCTTTATTTGCCTTCAATCGCTTCAATAATTTTATTTGCAGCACTTTCACTTGATTGTGGATTTTGTCCTGTAATTAAATTACCGTCACGAACGGAATAAACTGACCAGTTCTCGCCTAGCTCAAAGTTAGCACCTTTTTCACGTAATTTGGTTTCAAGTAAGAATGGCATTTGTTCAACAAGCCCCATTTCTCGCTCTTCAGAATCAGTAAAGGCACTTACTTTTTTCCCTTTTACAAGAGGTGTACCGTCTTTATAAGTTACGTTCACAAGTCCTGCTGGACCGTGGCAAACGGATCCGATAATGTTATCTGCTTCAGCTTGTTCCTGAAGGATATGTTGAAGAACTTCGCTATCAGGGAAGTCGAACATCGTTCCGTGACCGCCAGGTAGAAAGACAACGTCAAAGTTGTTTGCATCTTCTTTTGTTACTTTAGTTGTATTTTTCAGTTGGTTTTGAGCGTCTTCCCATTCTTTCGGATCTTCTTCTGGGATACTATTTGGATCAAGCTCTACTTCGCCACCTTGAATGGAAGTGACTTTGATGTCATACCCTTTTTCCTTGAAGATGTTATAAGGGACAGCGAACTCCTCAAGCCATAGTCCTGTTTTGTGATCTGAATCGATTTCTGTATGATTTGTTACGACCATTAATACTTTAGTCAATTGAATTCCTCTCCTTTATCTTCTAAGTACTTGTTAGTCTTTATGACCACTTTAGTACAATACCCGATGTTCAGAAAAGTATTCATGGGTTTGAAGAATCCAGAAAATTTTCTAATATAACAATTGAGGGATAATGAAAAACAAATAGAACACATTGAGAAAGATGGCACTCATAACAAGAAGAGTGTTTTTCTTCTTAATTTGGAGGATATAAAGAACGATCCAAAGAACAAATAATCCGATTGGAACGAACAGATAGTTATTATTTTCAGCTAACTTTAAAACACCGAGGAGTTCTAAAATAGAGTATGGAACAATAATGACTCCAAGAATAATATTGATAAGATGAATCCATTTTCTTTCAAGAGCTTTCACTAGAAATGTATCTCCTTTCTGAAAGAACCGATTTCACTAACTATTCTATTTTCCATCTCTATTGATGAAGAGTCAACGATCAATTTGACGAGGGCTTTTCAAACAGCATCCTTCTTTTCTTCACTCTTTCTGCTCCATAATTTGGTCTTTTTCTAATCATATCGTCGGGTATTTGATCAAAATCGTCGAATAGACTCCTTTTCCTCCGAATGCTGTCTCTTGTAGAGGACAATCATTCAAGGAGGAATAAAGATGAAACACAAAATGAAACTCGTAGCAGCGCTACTTATTTCTAGCATCATTTTTGTAGCCACGCCTTCATTTGCTTCTGCAGCATTTGATTCTGTCAACCAACAAGGCGACTCAGGGGGAGAAGTTAAGGAACTGCAAGACTATCTTATGACGAAAGGGCTATTCCCCTACCACACTGCAACAGGCTATTACGGAGAGATCACTGAAAAAGCCGTGAAGAATTTTCAGATGAATCGCAATCTCCAAGTAGATGGGATTGCAGGACCAGAAACAAAACAGGCCCTTCAAGTCCTAAGACGTGGAGACATTGGAAAACAAGTCATACATATACAAAGCCAGCTTAATCAAGCGGGATATGAGAGCGATGCAGATGGGATATATGGTTCAGGTACAGCTACAATTGTAGAGGAATTCCAACGAGACAACGGCCTTTCAGCTGATGGGATTGCAGGGCCATCCACACGTAGAGCGTTAGATCAAATGGCTGCACCAGGTTCAGCTGCAGGGAAAGAATTCACGGCAGAAAGCACCGCATATACAGCCGATTGCACCGGATGTTCTGGTGTTACTAAGATGGGAATCAATTTAGACAAATACCCGGACGCCAAAGTGATCGCCGTTGATCCGGATATGATTCCACTTGGCTCCATTGTGGAAGTTGAAGGATATGGCACTGCCATTGCTGCAGACATTGGTGGCGATATTAATCACAATCGTATTGATGTGTTTATTCCAAGTCAGCAAGCCGCCCTCAATTGGGGACGAAAAGATGTTAAAATACGCGTCATTGAATAAGAAAAAGAACAGGCATTCCATATTTGGAGTACCTGTTCTTTTTTTATGATTTATTCGTTGCATGCTTTCCACGCTGCTGCAGTTTAATTAATCGATACGTATGTGTAAAGATTACTTTTAACACCGCATAAGTTGGAATCGCAAGAATGAGTCCTAGGAATCCAGCGAGACTGCTGGCAACCAATAGTAATAAAATAATCGTTAGTGGATGGATATCAAGTTTTCTTCCCATCACAAGAGGTGAAACAAGGTTACTTTCTATTTGTTGAATTACGATCACAACAAGAACAACCCATAAAGCAGTAAGCGGTGATTGAATTAATCCTACAATAACCCCAGGTGCCGTCCCAATGATAGGACCGATAAACGGTACAACATTAAGGAACAGGGCAATGAGCGCTAGAATTAAGGCATAATCAAGATCAATAATAACGTACCAAATGTAAACAAAGGTTCCAATAAAGATACTTACAATCAGCTGGCCTTGAATAAAGCCACTTAACGCATCATCCATGTCTTCTAGTATTTTCGCCCCTTCTTTTCGATGAGCTCGAGGCACAACGCTAAGTAAAGAAGGCATCAATTTCTTCCCGTCTTTCAACATAAAAAACAGAATAAAAGGAAGAAGCACAATTCCTACTAATACATTCGTCACAACATTTAATATGGAGAAAATGTAGTCTCCGAAAGAGGAGCTAATTTCTCCGATAGAACCAGATATACGATCCGTTAACTCCTGTATATCAACCATTTCACTTTGAAGAATTCTCGCTATGTATGGGTTGCTTTGCCATTCATTGGTCGCCTTTTGTAGATCATTGATAAGGGTCGGTGCACCTTGGACAAGACTATTAAATTGATCAACTAGAACAGGACCAATGCTTAGAACTAAACCAGTCACACCACCAGCAAGGGCAAGATAGACAAGGAGAATACCAAGCGGTCTAGGAATTTTCCACTTTTCTAAAAGGGCGATAACAGGTCTAAGAATATAATAAAACACCCCTGCAGCGATGATTGGGAATGCTAAAGTTGTTACAAGTATCACAAGTGGACGAAAAATAAATTCGATTTTACTCCCTACCCAAATCACTGTAAAAATAAGGAGGAGCCAAATAAAAAAATCGAAACAATCGTGATTGCTGCATGATCGATCATCACTTCCTTTCATTCATTTTGATGAAGCCTTTACGGTAGAGACGAATGATCATCTCGATAAACCAAACGGGGTATTTCTTTGGAAAGAAGCGACGTCGGTAGTAGCGATCATAGGCTGTCTTTAAGTCATCCCAGTGCGTACACTCCTTTGATTGACGGAAGCGAACAACATCGATGACGCGTACTTCTCCATTCGAGAGAAGCATCACATTTTGGAGATGTGTATCGGAAGGATTCAACCCTTTAGAACGGGCATACTGGAGCGCTACATCCACCTGCAGTAGCATATCATCAGTGATGATAATCCCTCGTCTTAAGCACTCGTAGAATGTAATGCCGGCCAAGTATTCTAAAACCACATACCCCTCTCCTCCCTCATAATAAAAAGGAAAGTGGTTATTTTCTTGAAGTACTTGATAAATCGAAGCTTCCTGCATAGCAAGATGAGCACAGTCAGGATAGAAAACCTTAAGAACCTTTTGTTCATTAGGTATTCTAAATACGACTGCACTTCTACCTCTACCGATTAGCTTCAGCTCTTCTGGTTTTTGAAGAACCTCTGTTCCAGATATCTCAATTTGCTGAACCATTCTTCCAATGTCATTCAAATGACAACACCCTCTTCATTTCTCGCATTTGTTACGCGATCTCTATCTTTACACCTATTCGCAACAGATGGCATGGTATAAGGGTGAACCGCCTGGATCGCAATAGAAACCAAGTTTATATAATAGCTTAAGTACACAAGAGGTATAATCTTTGTTTGAGAGAAATCTCATTTTTAAGACTATCCTACACCATTTACGAAAGAACACAAGGAAATGTTTCAGATCTCTAGAAAGTTTCTCCGGTCATCGTACTCATAAATAATTGGTAGAAAGCAAAATAGTTCATTGATATTGCGACTGAATGAATGGGTCTTCCATCAAATTCATCTTGTTCAAAGGATTTCCTAAAATCACCAATACTAAGGCCCCGGGCTTCTCCGGTAATTTCTACTGCTACGCGAGTGCGGTAGAATGTGCAAATGTCCCTCTTTTCAACCCCCATTAACGTAAGCGCATCGTGAACAGGACTACCTTCAATGTCTGGAACCATTTTCTTATAAAATTCCTCATAATAGTAATCTAAAAGTGGCTTAATAAGAGGCGCCTTCCCTTTTGCATGAACATAATTAACCATTCCCGGCGTTACAATCGCATGTTCCGTCACATTTAGTGGAAATAAAAAAACATGCTCAGCATATTTCATCACAATATTTGCCGCAACTGGATCTGCATAAAAATTAGCTTCTGCACTCGGCGTCACGTTTCCTGGTACGTTAAATGCACCGCCCATTATATAAAATGATTTAATTCCTTTCATCGTATCTGGATACAAGAGGAAGAGCGTCGCAAGAGAAGTCATCCTCCCAACATTTACAATCACAAGGTCGTCATACTCTTCAATTATTGAAATCACTTGAAAGAAATTCTCTAAAGGGGCAGCTTCATTTGGCGGTGGCATAATAGGACCTAATCCTTCCGGTCCATGTACATTAGGATAATAAATCGGCACCTCTCCAGTCATAGGCTTTTCTGCCCCACCCATTACAGGGATATCCGTTCGGCCAACTTCTTCAAGTAAGTAGCGAACGTTACGGGTCGTTTGTTTTTTTGATACGTTTCCGTAGCAAGCTACAATACCAATAACATCCACGCCTTCTGATAAATAAGCAAATAAAAGCGCGACCGTGTCATCGATTCCTACATCTCCAAAAAACAAGACCTTTTGCCCCATTCCTTCACCTCATCCCCATACTTATCATAACTAACATATTCACATCGCTGTAAATTAAGAAGCAAGGCAATTGGATAGGTGAATATTAGGAGGAAAAGCTTTTTCATATTAATAAGCTCTAAAGAAGAGTAGGTTTCCCTACTCTTTTGGTACAAAAATATTTAATTCGTTATGCATCACTTCTGCTTCGAACGGAAGGTGAATGCCTTCATCGCCATCGATATTTACAACAAGTTCATGACCCGATTCCACTTTTAATTTCGAGGCTGGAAAATACTCTACTTGAGCATTATTTTGCAACTTTCCAATGAAGAGATCTGGTATGATTTTAAACACTTTTGGTAGAGAAAACTCTCTTAATATAAAGACATGAAAGTAGCCATCGTTCACCTCTGCATGCTGAGCGAATGACTGTATTCCTCCAACTGAGTTTGTTAACGCGATCAGCATTAAATAAGCTTTCCCATCCCATTGCTTACCGTCATATGTAATATTCAAATCGAATGGTGTTTTATCCTTTAATGCTTTGCCACCTTCAATTAAATAAGCGAGTGGACCAAATTTGGATTTTTGATCAGCCGTAACGTCATATACAGCTTCTGCAATGGCGCCAACTGCAAGTACATTCATGAAGTATTGATCATTTATACGTCCAATATCAACCGGTTTTGTATGCTGCTCAGATAGAACCTCTAGCGCTTTCTTAGGTTGCATCGGTATGTTGAGTGCTCTTGCAAAGTCATTCACTGTTCCAAGGGGCACGAAACCAAAATCAGGGCGTTCTGTTTCACGCGCTAAACCGTTCACCGCCTCATTGATCGTTCCATCTCCTCCCATTGCAACAACTGTATTAAAGTGATTCTCACAAGCAGCTCTTGCAAAACGAACAGCATCTCCCTCTTTTTCGGTATACTTCACCGTCACGTCTACATGGTTTTGTTCTAAAATGGCTAAAGCCTCATCTTCATATTTCATCGCTTTTTCTTTCCCTGAAGATGGATTAATAATCAACATGGCTCGCTTCACAGCAACGTCCTCCCTAAAACAGAAATAATAAATCTATTTAGTTCGTTCCCTTCTTTCTAAGCCTTGAAACAGTAGGATTTTATCAAATTGGTGGATACATAGAAATCCTTCTCAGATTAGTCGTTATATATGATTTTTTATAAAACCATATGACAAACATTTCCTCTCCCCTATAATAGAATGGGGTATTCGAACTCATGTAAAGAGAAACTTGATTAAATATGCTGTTTGGAGCACGGAAAGGAACTTTTCAAGTGAGGAATTATATGTATTTTGCAAGTAGTTTTATTTTATTATTCTTTTTTCTACAACTTCTATCGGGGATCATTTTAACAATGTTAGTCGAATCCCCCTCCTATACAAGCTTTGGAAATTATACGAGCGCAGAGAATTCTTTTCTTGTGACGATCATTATCATGGCGGTTTCAGCCGTCATAGCTTTTCTTATTCAAAAGTGGCTCAGTGAGAGACGAAAATAATGAAGATTTCACTCGAATGAGCTAACAAAGTTATTTAAAAAGGTTTATTAATAGGTAACATCTTTTGAAGTAATAGGAAAGATAATCCTCATCCCTGTCTCTTGTAGAGATAGGGATTTTCAATGTGCTCTTTAGCTGTAATAATTGTTTCTAATGAACGAAAATAGGCTATGTTAAACACTAAACGCCATTTATTCAGGAGTAGGAGTCGCATATGAAATATCATTCGCTGTATCGGATCATTGTGATCGTTTGGATGTCAATTAAGTTCTTCATTCAACTCGAGCATTTCAGAAGAAAAAGCAAGCATTCATGGGACCAGGAACGCTGGCAGAAGCTGTTAAAGAAACAAGCGAGAGAATATAAGGAAAAAGCGATTCGTCTTGAAGGATTACTTGTGAAGCTCGGACAGTTCCTCTCTACAAGAGCTGATATTCTTCCAAGAGTTTTTCTTGAAGAAATTGAAGATCTTGTTGACCGCGTCCCTTCTTTCTCTTGGGAGAAAGCAAAAAAGACTCTTGAAGAAGAATGGTCATCTGATTACGAAGATGTCATTGAGCAGCTTTCTGAACGACCAGTTGCTTCT
Source organism: Pseudalkalibacillus sp. NRS-1564 (assembly GCF_050467905.1). Classification (NCBI taxonomy): domain Bacteria; kingdom Bacillati; phylum Bacillota; class Bacilli; order Caryophanales; family Fictibacillaceae; genus Pseudalkalibacillus; species Pseudalkalibacillus sp. NRS-1564. Next base: position 254,654 of record NZ_JBITPM010000008.1, read on the forward strand.
GCCTCTATTGGTCAGGTATACAGAGCAACGTTAAAATCAGGTGAAGATGTTGCTATCAAAATCCGTCGTCCAAATATCCGTAAAATCATACGAGCTGACTTTCAAGCGCTCCGAATTGTCTTTTGGTTGATGGATACATTCACTTCTTATGGAAAACAGCTCGATCTTAGTAGACTTTATGATGAAGTTCGAAGCGTGATTGAAGATGAACTCGATTTTAAAAAAGAACTAAAAAACGGACTACACTTCCAGGAACGTTACAAAGACCGCCCAGGTTATCGCGTACCGAATTACGTATCTGAATGGTCAACGAAAAAAGTCCTTGTCATGGAGTGGATGGAAGGCGCGCGGATTACGAATCTTTCTTACATTGAAGAAAAGGACATAAACCGACAAGAGCTCGCACGTAAACTTTTGAAGGGCTACCTTGAACAGCTTCTTCAAGAGGGACAATTTCATGCCGACCCACATTCAGGGAATATTCTAATCCAAGAAGATAGCACAGTTGTTTTTATCGATTTTGGAATGGTTGGTCATATTGAAGCAAGAGATGCTCTATCGATTCGCAAGCTGATTACTGGAATCGTACTAAGTCAGTATCGTGATGTCACGGATGCCCTTGAAGAACTTCGGTTTCTTCTTCCTAATTCAGACAAGCGTCAGATTGAGAAAGCTATCCAGACACTTGTCACGTTATTTGTCGAACAAGATTTAACGATGATGGATGAAGATACGGCAGATCAAGTGCTGACAGAAGTGCAAACCCTTGTGAATAAACAGCCCATTCAACTCCCTAGTGAATTCGCTTTTCTAGGAAGAGCGATATCAACAATTGTAGGTATTCTGTACACATTGGACCCAGAGATTGATTTAATTGAAGAAGGAAAGCCGATTGTGCAGGAATGGATCAACCGGGAAGAATCAACTGATAAGCGCTATGATCCTAAGAAAATTTTGAAACAACTTTATGCGAGAATCACTTCCTTCGAAAACCCTCTTGACCGATTGTCGGATGAGTTCAACCAACATCGAAAATGGGAAGAATCGATGAAGCAACGAGAAGTTAAAGCAAAAAGCATGTTGTGGAATAAGCATTATGGATTTATCCTTTTTTGCCTCAGTCTAATCGGATTCTTTATTAGTGAAGCCTTTGAAATTCAATCGTTACTCTTCCCTACTATAATTACTGGAGAAATCAGTTTACTTGTCATGCTTCTTGCAGGCACCTTCGAGAAGCGACTATGGAAAAAAAGGAGCAGTAAAAATGAATGATGAAAAAGTTATGAAGGAAACAAGTGAAAAGTTCGGACGCTCTGAAGTAAAAGTGGAAGGTCTTCAAGATGGGTATCGTATTACAGTGAAAGGAAATGAAGAAGAGCTCAAGCAAAAACGACGCGTTGGCGGTGCTTTTATTAACCTTCTTAAACAACTTGAAAGAGCAGGCTATCGATTGCCTTTTCCATTTTCACGGATTCTGCGCTTCTGGAATCGGTATTCAAAACCATAGAAGATGAGGGAGCATTCCCCTCTTTTTTATTTTCACTTCTTCCTCTTATTGGTACAATGAGGAAATGAAACCACTTATCATTGATTCACAAGAAAGGGTGTGCGCCATGGATAAGCAACACGCAGCAGAACTAATTACAAAAGTAAGAGAGACTTCTCCTCTCGTTCACAATATAACGAATACAGTTGTTACGAACTTTACTGCAAATGGTTTACTTGCCGCAGGAGCTAGCCCTGTAATGGCGTATGCACGAGAGGAAGCGGCAGATATGGCGAGAATTGCTGGAGCTGTCGTCTTAAATATTGGTACACTTACAAAGGAAACCGTTGAAGCGATGCTACTCGCAGGAAAAGCAGCAAATGAATTGAACACCCCTGTTATACTCGACCCAGTTGGAGCCGGTGCTACTCCTTATCGAACGTCAACTGCTCGCCGCATTTTAAAAGAAGTCGACGTTCAATATTTGCGAGGAAATGCCGCAGAAATCGCTAATGTTGCAGGAAAAACATGGTCAATTAAAGGCGTTGATTCCACCGAAGGGGACGGAAATCGCGAAGCTCTTGCTAGAAAAGCTGCCAAGATGTTTGGCTGTGTTGTGATTGTAACTGGGGAAATTGATACCATTTCAGACGGCAACACTTCAATAAGACTAGGAAATGGTCATCCCATTTTAACGAAAGTAACCGGCACTGGATGTCTTCTCTCCTCCCTGCTTGGGGCATTTGCAGCCGTTGAACCAGACCCTATGCTCGCAGCCTATGGCGTTCTTGCTTTCTATGGAGTGGCTAGTGAAAAAGCCGCTCATCTCGTTGGAAACAGGCCTGGAGATTTTCAAATTGAATTACTTAACCAACTCTCTCTGCTCTCATCAAAAGAAATTGAAGAAAGCATTCAACTCATGCCGAACTAACGAAAAGGGGAGCGCGAATCAACATTCGCGCTCCCCTTTTCGTTCAAGGAATCAACCTCTTCTTCATCAAAAAACATACTCCTATCAATGAGCAATAAAAAAGCAATCCTCCACGCCTTTGAATGTATAGACTACTTTTTTCAAGCAACGGATGGAAGTAAACAATGAGATAATCTCCGCTTCGATCGATGACTCGTTTACCCCAATGATACACTGGATAATCCTGCATGGTGCATGATTCTGTTTCGACTTCGGAAGTGATCCAATCGATCACTTTTGCTTCCTCATCCATTACTTCCCCCTCGAGAACTTACTGATAGGTGAATGTGTACTACACTTTCTTCTCTACACCATGACGCCCATCCACCGAAAGTGCTCTATTGTTTAAGACATATCTCACTCGTTTTTCTATTATTACTTTCAAAGAATATCCCAATTCATGTAAAAACCTGAAGCAAATGCTTCAGGTTCGTACTAAAACAAGAGGCCAATAATTCCGGCCAGGATGCCAAAGACGATGGCGATAATATACCAGATCACCGCAAGAACAACGATAAGCCAACCGATTCCTTTTCTACCTGTTTGAATGAAATAAATCCCAAGTACGATTGGTCCAAATATCAAACCGATAATGGCCCAAAAGAAGGAACTCTTATCTTGTTTTTTAGCATCTATAAATAAGAAAATGGCGATAACCACATTTACAATAAAGCCAAATGACATTTCCATACGCTCACCTCATTTCTAGAAAACTGTTTCCCTTTTGTCTTTCATTCTAAACTGGACATCTATGGTGTTTACGTGAGATCAACGATTAACGTATCGAATGCAAAGGATATCTTCTTGTTTTGTAGAATGGTGTTCTCCACTTGTTTTAGATCATCAAAGCTTAATTGATCGGGTTCTTCGATATGTGTTAGGAAGACTTCCTTCACTTGAAGCTTCTCAATGATTTCAAGCGTCTGACGAAACGTTGCTTCTTCTTTGAGTACAGGGTGATCAGCGTTTATTTGGCGCTCCCCAGTAATCGGATGAAATTCGCATACACCTGTAGGCAGCACCGCAAGATCCAATTCTCCAAGCTCCGGTGGCTCCCAACCAAATAACTCGTCAGGCGCAATGAGAATACGTTTGCCCTCCCCCTCAAACAAAAAGGCATAAACATAGTCCCCCGAAAGCCGAAACGGTGTAATCGTTATCCCATTAAGACTCACCTTTTCTCCATCACTCAGTTCATAAAGCGATATGTACTTCTGACTTTCAAAGAAAGTTAGATGCTCAGCTGTACCTAATCTTGTCTGAAAATCGATGGCTACTTGTTCTGGAAGATAAACGTCCGTCGTTGTTCCTTTTGCAGGATGATTGATCCAATCGGCATTCACTGATTCGAGTACTCGTCTCCCCATCACATGGTCGGGGTGCCAATGGGAATAAAAAACGCCATCAATGTTTGAAATACGTGATCGATTTAACTGCATATAACTATCTTCAGGTGTATCAATTAAAACATTGGGCCCATGAATAAACACGCTTGGACCAGATCTACTGTAAGGAAGTCCTTTTTCTCTTGCTTCCTTGCATACGTCACATTGACAGAGTGGGCGCGGGATCGCCATAGCGCCACCAGTGCCGAGAAATTCGATTTGCATCTCCTTACTCCCCTCTCATAATTTGGAATCATTTACTTCTCTCATTCTATCTTTTCCTTTCTATAAGAAAAAGACTAATTTTAACAATTGTCACAAAATCGACTGTTTATTTCAAAATGAGAAGGGAACACCATTCATAGATTCAAATTGAAGGAGGATGTTTTGAGATGTCAGAACAACAAACTGAAGTCACATACCAGCTTCCAAGGATCGGTTCACCTGCCCCCGATTTTACTGCAAACACAACTCACGGACAGATTTCATTAGACGATTATAAAGGTAAATGGTTTGTCCTATTTTCCCATCCTGCAGATTTCACACCTGTATGCACAACAGAGTTTGTCGCTTTTCAGGAAATTTATCCTGAGTTGCGTAAACTTGACGTTGAGCTAATTGGACTCAGTGTAGATAGCGTTTCCTCTCATCTGGCATGGGTGCGTAACATCGAGAAAAACTTTGACACCGAAATTGAGTTCCCCGTGATAGCGGATCTTGATCGCAACGTAGCGACACGATACGGCATGATTATGCCTGATGAAAGCCAAACTGAAACGAGTCGAGCCGTATTCGTGGTAGATGATAAGCAGGTTGTTCGAGCTGTTATCTATTATCCTCTTACTACTGGACGGAATATGAATGAAATCATGCGATTGGTTAAAGCTTTGAAAACAACCGATAATCACGGTTCACCAACTCCTGCAAACTGGGAACCAGGAGATAAAGTGCTCGTTTCTCCTCCTAAGACACAGGAAGCAATGAAGCAACGTGAAAATGACGATGATCTCGAATGCATCGACTGGTATTTATGTAAAAAAGAACTTAATGAATAAAGCTGCTATCAAATCGGCCTAATTGGCCGATTTTTTTTGGGGAAATAACTTAACTTTTTTATTGTACGTTATCCCCTCTAGTTCTTTTGGATTATTTTCCAAATTGCACTTTCCTAGATTACGATTATAATAGAAGGGAAAGCGTATTAGTTTGACGGAGGTAATGTTATGAAAAAGGAAGAGAATAAGCTTCCAAATGCAACCATTAAGCGGCTCCCACTCTACCTCTCTTACTTAAAAAGCGTTAAGAAATCGGGCCAAAAATCGATTTCATCTGTAGAGATTGGAAATGCACTTAATTATAAATCAGACCTTGTAAGGAGAGATTTTTCTAAGATAAAAGCCCCAGGACGAAAAGGGGCTGGATATGAAGTGAAAAAGTTAGTCAACCACCTTCACCTGATCGTGAACGAGAAGACTGAACCTGAAGCTGCGCTAATTGGCGCCGGTCGCCTTGGGACAGCACTTCTTCACTATAACCATTTAAGAAAGTCGACTCCTAAAATCAAAATGGCGTTTGATAATAACCCAAAAATAGTAGGCAAAACGATTGCTGGTGTTCCGGTCTATCATATCGATGAAATGTATGACCGCTTAACCCCCACCGTCACCGTTGCTATTCTCGCTATTCCTGCCGCTTCAGCACAGTTAATTTCTGAAAAACTATCTGAGACAGGAATTATTGGGATAATGAATTTTTCTTCGGCCTACTTGCAACTTCCCGCCAACGTTCACCTACAGCAAATTGACTTGGCGAGAGAGCTTGATACATTATCCTTCCTCATTCACTTCTTCTAAACGATTGCAGAAGTAAAATAGGTTAAAAAAACCCATCACCAAATTCGTTAGCGAATTTTTGGTGATGGGGTTTTCTTTGTCACTCGTTTTTTATTTAACTTTGCTGGTTCATACCCATTATCGAACAACACACCGTTTGCCGTACCTGTTCTATCCACAAGTTCATTTACATCGCTTGCATTTAATGTCTCTGCCGCTTTCAAGAAAATCAGAGCCGAAGCACGTGCATCATCCAGCGCGTGGTGATGATCAAGATCGATCCCAAGGTAATCAGACACAACATTTAATTTATATCGGGGTAATGCCCACGTTTTTTTCGATAAATTCACCGTACAGTTATAAGCAAGTATCGGATAAGGTAGGCTATATTGATCGAGAACAGCGCGTAAGACGCTCATATCAAATTGAGCGTTATGCGCGATAAGGAATTTCCCCTCTACTAACTCACGAATTTCCTCTTTCCATAGAACGTCGAACTCAGGCGCGTCGGCTACGTCCTCTTCTGTAATCCCATGAATGCTAATGTTAATGCCTGCAAAATAATTTTGTTTTGGTCTCACCAATCGATAGTACTCTCGAATAAGCTCCCCATTCTCGTATTCTACGAGACCAATGGAACAAACGCTTCCTCTTTGCGAATTAGCCGTTTCAAAATCTAGTGCAACGAAATTCATATCGTAACTCCTTTATCACTCAATACTTCCATCTTAAAATGTTCTCCTTAATCCGTCTACCTATTTGATTGTTTCAATATAACTAGCCTTTGTATTTAGTAACAAAATTCCATAATTACTCTATTAATAATGAATAAATTCTTTCCCAAAGCCAATAATGGATATCACGTTAAGAATATAGAGGTGAAACCATGAATTCAATTGATATTTCGCTACACATTTTTTATTTTATCGTCATGATCTCAAGCGCCATTTATTTTTATCTCCTAAGTCGAAACCCAAAAGGCGTTCCCTTGTATGAATATGTTGTTGCCATTCTAATCACAGGATGGTCTGGGGTCGCTTATTTATCGATTGCTTTAGGGCAAGGAATATTAGAAAGACCGGAAAAAACAATTTATTTTGCACGCTATTTAGATTGGGTCGTCTCGACTCCTCTCTTACTACTATCACTTGCCTTAACTGCTATGTTCTACCAAAGTAAAATCAATCGCACACTCATCGCTTCTTTGATTGCAGCTGATGTATTCATGATTTTAACTGGTCTCATTGCAGATTTTTCATCTGAATCACTAAAATATGTTTGGTACACAATGGGACTAGTTGCTCTCGTCATCATATTAGTCATTATATGGGGACCGCTCAAGAAAATAGCGGATGGTTCAAACGAGCAACTTGCAAAGCATTATAAGCGAGTAGCGATTTACTTAACATCTTTTTGGGTTCTTTACCCTACCGCATGGTTTTTCGGATCATCAGGAGTTGGCGTAACTGCAGGCATTATTGATACTCTAGCCTTTATCGTTCTTCCGATATTCTCGAAAGTAGGATTTGGTCTACTCGACCTTCACGGATTACGAAAACTAAATGGATAATACCATAAAGAGCTACAACTCCCAGTGGAACACTGGTTTTTGTAGCTCTTTATGATTTCTAACCACTATTCAACGTGCTCTAAAATGGTCTCTCTGAATTCCGCTAAAGCTCGATCCGTTTCTATCGTGTAGCCGCATTCCAATCCAACAAAACCATCAAACCCTGTCTCTTTAATTGCTTTTAAGATGTTCGTATAATTTAACTCACCTGTCCCTGGCTGATTTCGCCCAGGGTTATCAGCGATATGATAGTGATGGATACGATTCCGATAGTTCGTCGCGTTTCGAATCACATTCCCTTCCGTAATTTGCTGATGATAAACGTCGAAAAGAAGCTTTACATGAGGACTATCAACTTGATCGATGATCGAGACCGCCTGATCTGAATATTGAAGAAAGTGCCCTTCGTGATCAACAAGGCCATTTAAAGGTTCTACTTCAAGCACCATTCCAGACTCTTCACATAGCGCTGCACTCCGCTTAAGAGTATCAATCATGGCATCTTGTTGCATCTTAATTGGCGCATCGATCATAACGTTCCCCGTTTGTGTAATTATTGAAGTTGTTCCAAGCCTTTTGCATGCTTCAATTGTTTCAGTTAGTCCACTAAGAAAAAGCTCACTCATTTCAGGATTAACTAGATTGAAAGACCTTGTACATGTTGCTGTAATTCCTACCCCAATACGACGTTGTGCTTTAGCCACTTCTTTTAGATCCAGCTCTGTCCAATCATAATATTCGAGTCCATGAAAGCCGTGTTCTTTCACTTTCTCCAAATGAGTAATCACATCTTTACCAGGATAAGCACCGATACAAAGAGAATATTTCAACAATCACTCAGCTCCTATTAGTTGTTATGACGGTCCATTTCACTTCTTAAGCACCTTTTTTATAGGTGTTTCCTACACTTATTAAGGTAATCATCTCTACTTAACTGCTTTCAAAGAATGCTCGTTTCGCTAAATGAAATATGGAAAATAATATCCGAAAGAAACAAAGAGTCCAACCGTCGTAAAAAGAAGTGTTCCAACAAAAAAAGGGATGACGTGATCCTCCCCTATGGATGGCAACCGCACCTGATTCAAAACCACTATGAAACTTTCTAACAGTGCGACTTGCGTTTTCTTGAAAGGGTCTAAAATAAGCGGGTAGCCAAATAATAGCTATAAGCAAAATACTTCCTACGAACCATGAATCGATGATATTCCAGCCGCTCATGACAGATATGGTCCCCACTATTCCACTCTCAAACAGTAGCGTAACGACGAGAAGAAACCCATACCGGTTGAAAGTGCTGAGTTTACTTAACAAATGTTTTTCAATGAACGCAGAAATTTTACTTAACGCTCCTGCTACTGAAACAGCTACTATTAAAAAGCCCATGCAAAAAAAGAATTTTACAACTAGATTAATCACATCCTCTAAGAGATAGTGGCTTCTGCTTCGAAAGAAATGCTTCTCTTAAAGTACGGATCAGCTTACAATAAGTTCCATATCATTCGATGGAAAAACTATAATATCTCCCTCAAAATCCAGAGCTTACTAACTTATTTAACCGCTTTAATAATCATCGTAGTTGGAAATTTCTTTGCTTTGTACAAAGAATAATATCGATCTGAAACAGTTATGTCTTCCTCAGACATAGAAGAAGAAACATCACTTTCAATCACCTTTTTTATCGTAAACCCCGCCTGGATTAATTCATTTATGTAAGTGGACATTTTCCGTTTATGGATCGTCATGGTGACGCCTTCGCCTTTGAAATCTTCAAATGTATGAAGGCCTTCATTTTGATAAGAACCGTTAAGTGTCACTGCTCCTTCTTTACTTTTCAAATGAACATATAAAGGATGATCCCAGCTAAAAACAAAGCTTCCTCCCTCCTTTAAGTAAGAGTAAATCAATGCGAAAGTTTTCCTTAGATCTGTTGTCCATCCAATCGCATAAATAGAAAATACATGATCAAAATAGTTTTTAGGAAGGCCAATCTCTTCTTCCATTGGCGCACAAAAAAGATTGGGGGATAAACCTGATAACGTTTCCTCAGCCTTATGTTTTTGTTCTTCAGATAAATCGACGCCCCACAGTTCTTCTGCTCCATTATTCGCCATATACCGTAATGAATGCCCACTACCATACCCAACCTCAAGTACTTTACTTTTCTCAAGCTGATCAAATAGCTGGAGCTCGTTCTCCGTTTGAGCAAAAGGGCCATACGCAGGTAACGCATCTACCCCGTTAAAATGATGAGCAACTTTATTCCAACTTCCTTTGTTTTGTTCCAAAATCGTATATTTCATATTCCTCTCCTCCTCCAACTACTTTCATTTCGAGAGGATAATAGGAGAATCCTTTTTCTCAAACAAACCTTACAGCAATGGTGGCTTATTATGAACGAACTGGATTGCGAGAGAACATCAAAAAGGACAGGCATCTGCCTGTCCTAAATGTTATCCTGCTTTTGCAGTGTCTTTCAAAGTTGCTTTCTTCGATGTTAATCGATCCACAAGGCCTGACAAAGCCCCATCACCTGTTACGTTACAAGCTGTACCAAAGCTATCTTGTGCAAGGTATAAAGCGATCATTAGTGAGATCATCGTTGAATCGAATCCAAGCATTGTTTCTAACAGTCCGATCGCCGCCATAACAGCACCACCTGGTACACCAGGCGCCGCAATCATGGTAACCCCAAGCATAAGGATGAATGGAATGATCGCAGCGAATGTAGGCTCCTGTCCATTCAAAAGCATAACCGCCATCGCACACGAGACAATCGTAATCGTGCTTCCGGAAAGGTGAATAGTCGCAAGGAGCGGAACGCTGAAATCAGCAATTTTCTCTCGTACACCATTCTTTTTCGTTTGTCTTAGCGTGACTGGAATAGTAGACGCTGAAGACTGAGTACCGAGCGCTGTAAAATACGCTGGCATCATTCCTTTCAGAAGCTTAAAAGGATTACGAGATGTCGCTGCACCAGTAATGCTATATTGAATCAAAAGCATTGTCATATGAAGAAGAATAATCATGACGAACACTTTGGCAAAAACACTTAAGATTGTTTGGACTTGTCCAGCACTTGTCATGTTTGCGAAAATGCCAAGAATATGAAGCGGTAGTAATGGAATAATGACGTAGCTAATCACTTTCTCAACGATTGTTCTAAACTCAATCATAACCCCTTTTAGCATATTCCCCTTCATCGCAGCCATGCCAAGTCCAAGTGTAAACGCTAGAACGAGTGCCGTCATAACGCCCATCATAGGAGGAATCTCAACCTCGAAGAAAGGCTTTAATAACGATTCTTCAGGATTCGCCATCTCTGAAGCGGCTCCCCCGGTTTCAAGGAATAAAGGATATAAATTTCGTGCAGCAAAGAAAGCTAGCAAACCAGCTAGAAACGTAGAAAGGTACGCAACTGACGTTGTAACCCCAATTAACTTCCCTGCACCCTTCCCAATTTCACCAATTCCCGGTGCAATAAATCCAATAATAATGAGAGGAATCGCGAAACCTAGAAAGTTTCCAAAAATCCCATTGAATGTAGCAAATAATCGTACGGTCCATTCAGGGAAATAAGCTCCAATAACAATTCCAAGGGCAATGGCAATAAGAATACGTGGCAACAGTCCAATTTTCTTCATAGTGTCCTCCATACAAAAACATTTGTCCATCTCGGGTGTAATATATGTGTACTTTACTAAAAAAAGAGTCATCCTGCAAGACATATTCGTTAGAAACAAATAAGAAAGTTTGATCAACAAAGTATTATATGGATAAGTTGGATATTATTCTCATATCGGATCAAAAAAACGAAAGACGCAAGCGCTACGGTAAACCGTAACATGCTTGCGTCAGATCTCGCTCCTTCTATGATCATCAAGCACAGTGCTCAGCTATGAGCGAGCATCAGTCGCTTCCTGTTACAAAATCATCTTCTTTCATTGAGGCAAGAATGTAACCGCCAGTTACGCGATCATTCTCCTTCACATGAAGTTCAGAAATTTCCCCGCTTACTCCAAGCGTAATTTTCTCGGTATTGCCCTGTCCATTGCGAATGACAAACATTGGCTCCCACTCATATACTCGAGATGCATGTTTGACGAATACTTTCTCGATAACTCCCTCACATGGACAGACCACTGAACGATTCATGGTTTCTTTCCCCTTTCCAGCTTGTAATAGTTCCTGTATGGAACAGTTTGTTTTCTATACTTCCATGATATGTTTCGCATGCTTTTCTATGATGCAAAACGAATGTTTTCTTTAACCTTGCGTCCATTTTACCTGCTTTTTTCTTTTTGACAACCCCTCTATTTTTTGAAAACCCTTTATAAGCTAGCAGATTTAATTTAATAATTGACCAATTACATTTTGCTAAGATAGCGTCTCTTTCTTGCGAATTACTATTTGATTCATCACTTCATGTAACTAGTAATCTCATAACCTCGCATACTATATTAGCTACACAGTGTTTATTGAAGCACACAACATTGCTGAAAATATTTCAACATAGTAAAATCCGAGCAAAAAATAAAAAGTAAAATGATTCGTTCTATTCTTTCCAATACGTAACACAAGCCCAATTGGCTGAGGCTTTATCTCCCTGTAACTTCCAGCTTCGCTTCTCTAACTCCCGTCCAATAAAGCGATTGAAAAAGCCATGCCCAACTAAAACGAGAGATTCCTTTGCCATTGCACATTCCTCTAAAACATCAGCGACTAACTTGGCACGCTTTCTCGCTTCCTTTCGAGTTTCTGCTTGGTTTGATAAACCAATAAACCAAAGAAACCGATAAAAGACTGTCCACATTTGAGGTTTGATCTTTAGGAAGCGTATGTTGTAAAAGGGGAGTTCCAGTTCTCGGAAGATTGGATCGCTTTGAATCGTACTTGCCTGCTGCGCTGATTCTAGAGACCTCGGCAAGTCACTCGTTAATACTAACGGTGCTTGTTGTAAAATAGCTTGAACATGTTTCGGAGCTTCATCACATATGCCTTCTCTATTATATTGACTAACCCATTGGCAATAAGCCTCACTAGTTAACCGGTTCGAAAAATCGCAGGCCGATTTTCCATGTCGTATTAAACTTATTTTCACCTAATCCCATCCCTACCTTTATTAGCTCATGCTTCCTCATTCATTTTCATTATCGTTGCTTTATCAATTTCTTCACGTATGGATTTCATTATACCGTGATCCTTCACATACTCTTTCCCATAAGTAAGGTTAAATTCATAGTCAAAACCAGGGGGATTCGTGCCCTGGGTATGTTGTATAATCGTTTCCATTTTATCGAGTGCTTTTACAAACTTGGCTTCTTTCGTGTAGCCTCTATTATACTCCTGACAGATTGTAAGAATGTCATGCTTTCCCTTCTCACCAAGGGATGATGTGAGACGTTGAACAGCCTCTTCTTCCTTTTGTACTTTCTCCTTTTGATCGACTTGAACCGTAGCAGAGATATCCCCGTCATATGCTTCTCCAAGATCGTGAACAAGGCACATAATGAGTACTCGTTTTGTATCAAGCTCTGGAAACTGATCACTTAAAGCAAAAGCAAACATCGCTAGCCTCCAGGAATGTTCGGCAACGCTCTCTCGTCGACCGCTTCTCATGTAGGCAGTTCTTGTCGTATCCTTTAATCTTTCAAGTTCCTTAATGAACGTAATCATTTGATAAGCATCCATGAATGATATCCTCCTTCTTCCAAGATGCTGTGACATCCTTGATTCAATAAGTGCGAAAAACGTGATTGTAGCATTGCTTATTGTTCTTTATATGTAACTAAACTCTCTTTCGTCCCCTTAAAAGTCGATTTTCCATTCAAAAATAGTCGTAAGATGACTCTTAGATACAAACATTTAACTTTACCAACATTTAATTATGAGTTGTCCGCTAATCACCAACCATATTATTCCATTATCATTACCTTTTTCTCCATAGTAAAAAAGAGAACAGGCGATACCTAAAGGTACCACCTGCAGAGAGTATATAGGTCTTATTTCTTTTAGGACGGAGATGGTAAAGAACCAACGGTAAACCTACACTAAGGCTAGCACGCTCTTCTCCAATTCGTTCTATTAAATCAACTTTCTACCTTTTGCAACTAGAATTAATAACATGGGGAATCCAACTCCATAGATCGATGCATAAAGGGTCCATGTTTTCGATACAAAATCCTGCATATAAATAATGTCAGGATAACTAATTTGTGCTAAAACCAAGCTCCCTATTCCAAGAGGAAATAACAGCAGTCGATAGTTTTGAACGCGAAAGATATGCGTTAACGAACGTGCTGAGGTGTAGAACAAAAGAACTAACTTAAAATAAATAGAAAGCATCCAAACAATCGCCACGATGACTTCAATTCGTTCGACGATTTTCCCGATGCTAATTTTCTTTGCAAGAATATACGTAGGATACGTATATCTTGCTGTGAAATCCGCTCCTAATACAAGGATTGTGGCACAAATAATAACAAACAAAACGACGCTACCCATCGCAGTTCCTTTTAAGAATGAAATGCTCAATTTATTATGTTTGTCTACGTGTCGATAGATCATCAGAAAGGCAACTAATTCGAGAAATGGCAAACCAATAAAGGGAATAGAAGCCTTGATAATTGGCTTAACACCGTTTTCCATTATCGGTTTAATCGCTTCAAACTGCATTTCAGGCACTAGGAGAATGGTTAGCAAAATGAGCAGACAGAAAATCCAAGGGAAAAAGATTTCACATGCTCTTGCAATGGTTTCTATCCCCAGACTTGCGCCCATAATAACGACGATCATAAAGATGGTGAAAATAATATATAGCGGCGTTTCAATCAAGATTTGGGTCGTTAAAAAGTCTCCAATATTTCTGAGGACAAGAGCTGCAAGAAGAAAGAGAAAGGTGAAAAATAAAAGCGATGCAATCTGACCAATCCATTTACCGAGTACTTTCTCACTCGCTTCCACAATCGTCATATCAGGAAATTTCTTCATAAAATACCCATAAAAAACGACGAGCATTGTTCCGACTCCAATTGAAACGATCGCTGAAATCCACGCATCTTGTTTTGCTACAGCAGCTAGACCCGCAGGAATAATTAAGATGGAGCTTCCAATTATGTATAAGGCAACTAACCATGAGAATTGACGCGTATTAATGATTTCCTTTGCCATCGCTCAGACGCTCCTTTTGATAGCTGGAACCTTATAGTTTTACTTCTTCCTTATCGATTATACATAATGAAAAATGACTAATAGAAGCATCGAGATGCCTATCGATAATGGAAGTGCAATCGTTTTATTCCGGTGATGAAGGTGCACCATCGGAAACATCACAGTAATAAATAATAGTGACCATGCCAGGTTCCATCCATTGTGATAAGTAATCATCTCAGCTTTAGAAGCTATACATTCCACAAGCCAAAATCCTGAAATCCATTTCACATTGTATAGAAACCTTCTTTTTCGCATTGGATAATTAGACAGATAAAGTAGAACAACTAAAGGATTAACAACGAGGTTATGTAGTAAATGAACATTAAATTTACTAAAGAAAATGTCTTTTTTAAACTCCCAAAGATGAAATTCTTCATACGATATCGTTTCATAAACGGTTGCTGCTAAAGCAATATAAAGCATACTAGGATAGTATTTTTCCCAATTTCTCCAATCGCCTTTCCAAAAAACAAAAAACAGTAGCGTGATAATGAGGACAATGTTCATTGTTATTCTCCTAATTCATAACGGTATGTGTTTCGTATCATCATGTTTATTTTGGATAAAGATACGCTACTTACCATAGCAAAAACATTTTTACATATTTATACAAAAGTAGTATGCATCTTTCGGAGCCGTTTATGCATAATAGGGGAATTTTCGCTCAGTTTTATGCCCATATCGATTTATGACGTTGAGGTGGATAAAAACTATTCGATGTGAAAACCTACTTATGTGAAGAAAATAATGTGGGGGATTTGTGATGAAACGCATAAGGCGATTAAGGGAAACCAAAAAACGTAATGAAAAGGACTCTTCCACCGATAGTACTTCTAAAGACATTAGCCTGGATCTTCAAAAAAACATAGTGAACATAAAGAAAATGCTAGGAGAAAGTTCTGATTTAACGATTAGAGAGATTCATTCTGGTACAGATGAGACAAAACTTATCGCTGTCATTTTTATTGATGGACTTGCAGACAAAGTAATGGTCCAGGAAAGCGTCATTGATCCATTGATGCTCGATATTCGAAAAACGGATATAGCGATGAACGTCATACAACATGCTAGCTTTTATGAGATCCTAAAGCATTTCTCTCTTGCTGCCTGTGAATTAACAGAGATTCATCGTTTTCAACCCTTATATGATCATCTCCTTTCTGGAGATACAATCATACTTATTCAAGGTGAGTCTAAAGGATTTGCTATTGGTTCAAGAAACTGGAAGGATCGCGACGTTAATGAACCCACTTCCCAAACTGTCATTAGAGGGCCGAAAGATGGTTTTACGGAAACAATTCGAACGAACACCGCGCTGCTTAGACGAAAAATCAAAGATCCCTCTCTTTGGATCGAAACGAACCCCATCGGCCATAAGACCAAAACAGATGTTGCCCTCGTTTATTTAAAAGGTGTTGTTGATGAGAGTATCTTGAAAGAAGTGCGCGATCGGTTAACGAAAATTGATACTGATAGCATTTTGGAAAGTGCCTATATTGAGGAATATATTCAGGATAATACCTACACTCCCTTCCCAACGATCTTCAACTCTGAACGACCTGATACGATTGCTGCTGGCATATTAGAAGGCCGAGTAGCCATAATCGTTGACGGAACACCATTTGTCCTTCTTGTCCCAACTTTATTTGTTCAATTCTTTCAATCAAGTGAAGATTACTATCAACGTTTTGATATAAGCGTAATGGTTCGTTTCTTGCGATATATCTCCTTTTTCCTTGCTTTATTAACACCTTCTGCTTATATTGCTGTGACAACCTTTCATCAAGAGATGCTTCCTTCCTCCCTTCTCATTAGCTTAGCAGCACAGCGAGAAGGGACGCCTTTTCCAGCACTGATTGAAGCTTTGTTAATGGAACTTACCTTTGAGGTGTTACGTGAAGCGGGTATTCGTATGCCTCGCGCTGTTGGCTCTGCTATATCTATTGTTGGCGCACTAGTTCTTGGACAGGCTGCAGTTGAAGCAGGTATCGTTTCTTCTGCAATGGTAATCGTCGTCTCAATCACAGCTATTAGTAGCTTTGTTATGCCTTTATTTAACTTAGCCATTTCTCTTCGAGTGCTTCGCTTTCCGTTCATGTTTCTTGCTGCAACATTTGGTTTATTTGGGATTATCATCGGTATTATTGCAATGGTCCTTCACTTATGCAGTTTGCGCTCATTTGGCGTGCCATATATGTCTCCTATGGCGCCCATTATCCCGAAAGACCAAAAAGATAGTATTCTACGTGCGCCGCTTTGGAAACTACGGACACGCCCTTCGTTCATTAGCAAAGGCGATGAAACAAGAAATACCACTCCTCCACCAAAACCAGAATCAAATTAATTTGAGGATAATAAGAAGGTGATCATGGACATGAGAGCTTACGTATATCGACTTGCCACTTTGTTAACATGTTTATTTCTGTTAACAAGCTGTTGGAGTAGTAGAGAGCTTAACGAAATAGCGATTGCTACAGCCATCGCTATTGACAAAAGCGATGAAGGTTATTTGCTGACCGTTCAAATCATTAATCCAGGAGAAATCGCCTCAGATAGTCCAACAAATCGGACGGCTACGACAACATATCGTTCTTCTGGCGAAACGCTATTTGAAGCTTTTCGGAGATTAACGGTGCAAGCACCTCGAAAGGTTTATTTTTCTCATGTTCAAATGATTGTGTTTGGCGAAGAAGCAGCCAAAAGCGGCATTGTCCAATCGCTTGATTTTCTTTCTAGAGACCATGAGATGAGAACGGACTTCCTTCTTGTTATCGCAAAAGACACACGCGCCGGTCAACTCCTAAACATTTTAACACCTATGGATAAAATTTCGTCTAGCAAAATTGTCTCCTCACTCAAAATGTCTGAACAAAACTGGGCCCCTACTTATGCAGTAAAGCTTGATGAATTATTAAATAAGCTGTCTAATGAAGGAATTAAGGCTGTACTTACTGGGATTGTTGTCAATGGCGATCCTAATGTAGGCAAGAATAGCAAAAACCTCGAAAAAACAGAGCCCTCAACTACTATTCAAATTGCTCATATCGGAGTCTTCAAAGGAGATAAACTAATCGGCTGGTTGAACGAGGATGAAAGTAAAGGTTTTAATTATTTTATCAACAATGTCACAAGTACTATTGTAAATGTCCCTTGTTCACAGAAGAATGCTTCCATTGAAATCATTAGTGCAAAATTGTCCATTGAGGGACACATGGAGAAGAACGTCCCACATATCGAGGCAACCGTTCGAGTAGATGGGAATGTAGGTGATTTGGAATGTAATGTGGATCTTACAAACCCAAGGACAATACGAATGTTAGAAGCAATGGTCGAAAAAGACATTCAATCTAAAATGGAGTCAGCTGTTTCTGCAAGTCAAGATAAATTCAACAGTGACATCTTAGGTTTTGGTGCCCTCATTCATCGCGAACATCCAGATCAGTGGCGAATGTTGAAAAATCATTGGAATGAGGAATTTAAAAACGTCGAAGTGGATTACACCATCCACGCAAACATTCAACGTACCGGAAACATCACCGATTCTGTTCAAAGAAAGGATGGTGAGTAAAAAGATGTGGTTTATTATCGCTGTGGGTGTAGCCTCGATTCTAGTTACCGTTATGGAAGCAGCCAAATTACGAAAGAAAAAGCAATTGAAAGACCTTTGGGTATATAGCATCCTTCTATGTATCAGTTTTACTTTCTTAGTTCTAAATAAACTTCACATCCATATCCCAACCCCACTTACGATCGTGAATTTCATACTCGAACCATTGAGTAACGTATTGTATGGATGGTTGCAATAGGTAGGCGGTGCCTGTCACCACCCGTTAATTGTCATATTGTGTCGTATATAAGCAAAGACGCCGTTGAATTCGGCGTCTTTGTAATATCTCTAATGTCCTTCTCTTTTCCATACATAATACGCTTCAGGATTTTCTAATTTTCTCACCCATGTGCTTTTCTTCGGAGCGACACGATCAGAAACTTTGTACCATACCCCACCTTTCATTTTTCGATATAGCTTTAAACGGGCAAATACTCTGTCACTAAAACTTAGTGAAGGCAATAGTTTCCTCAAGTATTTCATCATGCCTTCACGCACCTCCCTTACTTTCAAGTCAACAGAACATCGTATGCGCTCGTTTTAGACTTCATGACTAAAATAGGCGTTATTTACCAGAAAGGAAATGTCACTCTTGTGGAACAATGAGGAAGAAGAACTTGAAGGAGTGATAAAGAATGGACTTGCACGATTCCACTTACGAGTCAGGACAAGACTACCAAGCAGGTGATGTTGTCTATGTGATGTACCGCAATCCTCATACGTACAGCGTGGCTAACATTCAGGAAGCAGCCGTTGTGAACGATCCTGATGAACCTGGTAAGCTTGCCTTATTTTTGTATGAAACATACTACCCGCTTGATTCTGATATGGCGATCTATCATTCAGAAGCAGAAGCTGAACAGGCCTATGCCACATACTTTGGATCCATAGAATAGGAGGGCTTCCATTGGTCAAACCCTTTGTACCACAGCTCGTCTACATGGAACCACGAGCGTTAGAATATCCACTTGGACGGGAACTACACGAGAAGTTCTCTAAAATGGATATTGAGATTAGGGAAACAACATCACACAATCAAGTACGAAACCTTCCTGGGGATAATCACTTCCAGCAATATCGTGTCGCTAAATCTACTCTCGTCGTTGGGGTAAGGAAAACGTTGAAATTTGATACGTCTAAACCTTCCGCGGAATATGCGATCCCTTTTGCAACTGGTTGTATGGGGCACTGTCATTATTGCTATCTCCAAACAACGATGGGCAGCAAGCCCTACATACGAACGTATGTAAATACCGATGATATTTTTGATGCTGCAGAAAAGTACATGCAAGAACGAGCACCTGAACCTACCCGATTTGAAGCATCCTGTACATCAGACATCGTGGGCATTGATCACTTAACGCATACATTGAAGCGTGCGATTGAGTACTTTGGTAAATCTGATCATGGACGTCTTCGGTTTGTGACGAAATTTGCACATGTGGATCATCTACTAGATGCGGATCATCAGGGAAGGACACGGTTCCGTTTCAGTATGAATGCAGATTACGTTATTAAATTTCTAGAACCCGGAACTTCCAGACTTGATGAGCGCATCGAAGCAGCCGCTAAAGTCGCTGAAGCAGGCTACCCACTGGGCTTCATCATCGCGCCTATCTATTTGTACGATGATTGGAAGCAGGGCTATCTGACTCTATTTGAGAAGTTAGAAGCCAAACTTCCTAAGAGCGCAACGAAAGACTTAACATTTGAACTCATCCAGCATCGATTCACAAAACCAGCTAAGCGCGTTATTCAAAAAAATTACCCAATGTCTAAGCTTGAAATGGAAGAAGAAGATCGCCTTTATAAATGGGGAAAATATGGTATTGGAAAGTACGTTTATCAGAAGGATCAGCAGCAGGACATGAAAGACACATTCGGAAGCTATATAGATAAGTTCTTTCCAAATGCAAAGCTAGAGTATTTCACGTAAGGACTTAGGCGGTTTGGGCGGTGACAGGCACCGCCCGTTTTAACTCGAACGATGTCGAAACACCAATACTCATAAAAGGCATGGAAGCGAAGTCGCTTCCATGCCTTTTATATGTACAGCACCATTTAATTTAAAAAGAAAAAATAAGCAAATTTAAACCCAACCCCGCTTCGTCGTCACTATAAGTGTCTCAAAGCCCGCGTAAAAGCAGGTGGGTACCCGCACAGCTACCTTTAACGTCCCGCTCAGAAGGCCGGCTTGTTATTAGCAACTGGATTTAGAGTTCCCGGAAAACTAGCATCGGTTTGAGACAACCGTTGTTAACGTGCGTTGCAGGAAATGGGTATTGCTTATGACTATACTCTACACCTTCGTTTACTAAAAATCAATGGTTGCGATTTCCAGTTCCGTACACTTTCTCCCTTTCAATAGTAGGACAAAAGAGTACCAGTCCATCTAAAACAACCAGCGACTTAATGAAATAACAGCCGTAACTGTGATCATGCTGAGAACGGTTGAAGCAAGTACAATCTGTGCAGAGAGTTCCGGCTCATTTTCATACTCCTGAGCAATAATAGCACTGTTCACAGCTGTCGGCATGGCTGATGAAATCAATAACGCTTGGGCCGTAATCCCGTCAATACCTAGTACAAAAATAATCCCCAGTGCAATGGCAGGTCCAAGCAACAGACGTAGCATTAAACTTACATAAACAACAGATAAATTTTTCGCGAACCGAAGCTGAGCCACCTGAGCTCCTAACGTTAACAAAGCGATCGCCACCATCGAATCACCAATGTACCCGGCAGGTATTAATACAAATTCAGGCAGTTCTACATGGAGTAAATTAAATCCGACTCCAAGAACCATCGCATATAAAACAGGCATTTTAAAATACCCAAGAAGCGCATTTAATTTATTTCCTTCTACCGTCTTTAAAGAAAAGATTCCCCATGAGAACGTGAGAATGTTTTGAAACGTTAAGATAATAACTTGAATCGACATAGCAAACGGATCATGCTTAAAGACAAGATCATTTACCGGTACGCCATAGTTCCCTGAATTGTAGAATAAGATGCTGTTTGTAAACGATGCGCGTACACTTCTACTATAGCCGAATAAACGGCTAATTAAATAAGAAACAACATATAAAATCACAATTAACAAACTAAAAAAAGTAAGCACCGATAAAAACAACGATAGCGAAAAAGCTGTTTCATACAGTTTCAAGAAAATAAAGCCTGGCACAATGAAATAAATATTTACTTTCGCAAGTGTGTACAAATCAAATTGAAAAATACGATGCAGTAAAACACCGATGCCAATGAGAATGAACACGGGTACAATAATTTCAATAAATACACCAATCACAAAGAGTCCCTCAATTCAGTACTGCATTTTATCTACGTATACAGTTTACATGAAAGAGAGCATTTCTTCAGGACGTATGCTTATTCGAAAGAGTTCCTAGATGATTCCACACGATTGAAGCTGCGGTTGTTAAGAAACCTTTTCCTTAAGTGCTTCTCGAAGAATCATGTTAACGCCCTTACGTCGCTTCCATAAGAAACCTATTAGTGCACGATCATCTAAATACTTTTCCTGATCATCACAATAAGAGGCTCCTTTGCAATGCACGGAAAATGAAGCACCTTGGTATTTCATGACCGTACACTGTCCTTCTCTTTCTGTATCGTCAAAAACGAGGTAATGTTTTTGACCTATTTGGTCAAATTCAGCAATTTGCTCAAAATTCTTCAACAACGTCTCAACATCTGTTTTACGCTTAATAATGTTCATGGTCTTCCTCTCCTCTTCTCAATAAATAACCCTCTCTGTATTCATATATCATTCGATTTAACTCGCTAAATTCCTTTTTTCCTAAAAACACAACAAAAAGCCAGCCGGTATGGCTGACTTTTTCATAAGGATTATTGAAATTCTTCAATCTCATCATATTTCACATCGATTAACTGGTCCTTCTTAGGGTTAACAAGGACATACACTCTGATCTCCCTTGATTGTCCATTTTGCTTTAACGTAAATTCAAAATCGTATTGCTCACGTACATCGGATATAAAAACCTTCCCATCATATCTGTAGTCTGTAATTTGTTGATCGGGATACCTTTGACTCGTCTCTTGAATCGCTGTTTTCCCCCACTTCGCATAAGAAGGTGGTTCAGCTCCAACTTGTGCGATCGGAACAAGGAGTATGAAAGTCATTCCTAAGACGGCAATCAGTTTATTTAACAAAGTAACTACCTCCATTCAGTTTACTCTGAAGATAGTATTCATTCCTTTCCTTCTAATCATTCACATACCAGTTAAATCCCTTCGCTAATTTTTAACGGGTGGCAGGAACTTGACAATCATGCGGATGAGCACTAACACAAAGATTGTACTGATAAATGTATACATCCAAGTCCAGCTTATATAGTGTATAAGATTTGTGTATCTTTCTAAAAAGTATTCCATAATAGTAATAATAGAAGAAAACACTGCAGCCTTCACGATAAAACCCAACCACCCAGATCGATAAGTACTTTGATAATAGTAAATTCCTAATACAGGAAATAAGATATATTCATATGTAAAACTGGAATCGAAATGCGTATTAAACAAGTTCACTGGATAGGAAAGCAAATTCTCTTCAACCACAATGACACCAATAATCGATGACAAATAGCCTGTTAATAAAAAGAAGAGAAGCCATTCCTTTATTGGCGGCTTTCTAAGACTGTAAGCAAACAAAAGAACACCAATACTAATTAAAATCCACAGTATTGATTCTTCTGATATCACGATTCATCACCTTCAATTTAATCCTCTATTCTATTACTATCTCCTCTATCCCATCTTCATATTCACAGTTGAACGAGGGACAGGGTTTATCCCTTTGAACCAGATATAAAAAAAAGAAAGGAATTCCTGCTCACACGGTTTAACGCCGCACTCTTAGGGGAATTCTAAAGTGTTAGTGATGAAATTGAAGGGAGCCCCTTGCCATGATAAAAAAATTATTACCATGGCAGCTACGAAAATATTTCGAAATGTCTAAACGCATTCGAAAGCATGAACTTCAGGCCACGCTTTGGTATATGCCTGGCTTATACATTTTAGGAGCCTTTGTATTTGTAGCTGTCACACTTTATTTTGATTTAGTTTTTGAACTATCTAGATATGCGCCTGAGATGTTTCGCACAACAGCTCAGCCAACACGATTGCTAATTAGTGCCCTCATAGGCGGTATTTTAACTCTTAGCGCCTTTACACTCAACTCGTTACTCGTTGTTCTCACAACGTTCAGCGGGCAATTCTCACCTAGAATGCTTCTTAACTTCGTTGCTGACCGAACGACACAGCACTTCATTGGAATATTCCACGGTAGCTTTGTTTATGTTCTCGTCATTTTCTTATTTATTACGAGCAAAGAAGACGAATATTTTGTAGCCATACCCGGCATGACCGTACTACTCGCATTTATAACCGTTGTGACGTTTATTTTCTTTATTAACCACGCTACGAGTTGGATGCAAGTACACAATATAGCTACAAACATGAAGGAAGAATCCATTTCCATTGTAAGAGAAACGCTTCGAAACGATCTTGAACAATTTCGTGCTGAAGAACCAGGAGATTTAATGGAAAAAGAACGGGAGACCGAAACGCTTATTACAGCTCCTAAATCTGGCTATATTCAGCTCATTGATTTCAAAACGATGATTGACGAAGCTCGGAAAGATCAAGTCATTATTAAACTCCATAACAAAGTAGGAGATTATGTTCTAGAAGGTAACCGCTTCTTCTCATATTGGGGTGCCGGGGGTGAACGAGTTAACCTAGAAAAATATTGCAGCTTTATTGAATTAGGTTATAAAGAAACAGAGATTCAGGACCTAAAGATGGGGATGACCAAGCTATCAGAAATTGGTGTGAAATCACTCGGTAACGATGACCCCCAAACTTCAATCACCATTATTCATCAAATGGCTGACCTCCTTCTTGAAGTGGAACGAGACATTACCTTCACGCCGTACCTTGCCGATCATGAAAAACAAGTAAGAGTTGTGATGGATGCTGAAGACTTCAGTTATTACCTATATCGAGGATTTGGGTACTTAAGACACTACGCCGGTGATAACTATCCAATCATTACGGAAATCATTTCAGCACTTAGCATGGTTTCACAATCCATTAGTAAGGACAAACTGGATGTTGTATGGAACTTCGCCAAAAATTCAATGGATCACATTCCAAAAGAATTCATCTATGATCTTGATCGAGATTATCTCCTGCAGCGTCTCTATGATCTCGCTGTATTTACAGGGCATCAGGAAGATTACAAGCCCATTGAGAAACGTTTAATCCAAATTGAACAACGGCACTCGTAAGGATACAAATTCAAATTCATATAAAAAAGGTGACCTCCAGAGGTCACCTTTTTCATTTAGCGATATGTTGCTACTTTGCTTACAATTTCATCTTCCTGCTGAAGCTCTTCAAAGGAATACACGCCTTCAACAAATATTTGGTGCCAGAGCATAAAGATTAGCACGGTCCAAATTTTCCTTGCGTAATCACCTTTTCCAGCTTTATGCGCTTCAAGAAGTCTCATCACAAGTGATTTATCAATCAAGTAATCTGTTTCACTCACATGAATAAGCTGCTTCGCCCATTCGTACAATTCTTGCCTTAGCCAATGACGTATCGGCACAGGAAAACCAAGTTTTTTTCGGTCAAGAACATGGTCTGGCACAACACCTCGTGCCGCCTTACGAAGAATTGATTTTGTTGTGCCATCTGCAATTTTTTCACAAACTGGAATTTCACGTGCTACTCGGAACACTTCTTTATCAAGAAACGGCACACGAAGTTCTAACGCATTTGCCATTGTCATCTTATCCGCTTTTAAAAGAATGTCTCCTCGTAACCACGTTTGAATATCAACATATTGCATTTGATTCACTAGATTATCTTTCTTCACATTCTGATAGAACGGTTTTGTGATCTTTTGATAATGCTCGTTTTGATAATAAGTCGTTAAAAGCTCTTTCTTTTCACTTTCTTCGAACATCTTCGCATTTCCAATATATCTCTCTGAGAGCGGTGTGGATCCACGCTCAAGAAAGCTCTTTCCTCGCATTCCTTCAGGAAAAACTTGAGCAACGCGATTCACCATTTTTTTCATCATTACCGGCATAGGCTTGAAAAGACGGAGCGCATCGGGCTCGCGGTATATGTTGTATCCACCAAAGAGCTCGTCTGCTCCTTCACCTGAGAGGACAACCGTTACATGCTTCCGTGCTTCTCTTGCAACAAAATAAAGCGGAACACAAGCTGGATCAGCAAGTGGATCATCCATATGCCACATGATTTTTGGTAACTTTTGAACATACTCTTTTGCAGAAATCATGTAAGAATAATTTGGAACGTCCAGCTTATCAGCTGTTTCTTTGGCAACATCAACTTCTGAATATCCGTCTCGTTCAAAGCCAACAGAAAATGTTTTAATTTGAGGATTAAATTTCTTGGCCATCGAAACGATAATGGAAGAATCTATCCCCCCAGACAAAAACGAGCCAACTGGGACATCACTTCGCATGTGAACATTAACGGAATCATAAAGAACATTCTGAATGTCCTTCACCCAATTTCGTTCTGTCGTGATCGGTTTAAATGTCGCATGGAAATAGCGTCTCATCACCATGGGCTCATGATGCTTTTTAACAAAATAATGACCAGGCTCAAGCTTCTTTATTCCTTCTGTCATCGTTAGCGGTTCTGGTACATATTGAAAACTTAAATAATGTTGAAGAGCAGAAGGATTCACGGCTTCGAATTCTTCTATCATTGTAATACTTTTTTCTCTGAAGCAAAAATCAGCTCCTCATCATTCTGCATATAGTAAAGGGGTTTAATTCCAAAAGGATCGCGTGCGCCCACTAATTTCTTTTCTAGCTTGTCCCAAATAAGAATCGAAAACATTCCTCTTAAGTCAGCGAACGCCTTCTCCCCTTTATGTACAAATAACGTAAGAACCACTTCTGTATCCGATTCCGTGTCAAACGTGTAACCTTCTCTCTTCAACTGTTCACGAAGTTCTACATAATTATAAACTTCCCCATTGAAAACCATCCAATATCGCTTATTTTCGTAATGATAAGGCTGATGCCCACTTTCAAGGTCAATAATACTAAGCCTTCTAAAACCAAGAGAAATCGATTCATCTGTATAATAACCTTCGTCATCTGGTCCTCTGTGTGTAATAATTTGATTCCTTTTCACGAAATCCGAATGATCGTAACGGTCCGATTTTCCTGGTTCTGTACGTAACACTCCAACAAAACCACACATAGTTGTAGCCACACTTTCGTTTGAATTAACACTCCCATTGTAACATGGTTGTAATCTAACCGCAACCTTATCGTTATAAAAATTCGTTAGATCGACTGCATTTATGACAGTATCTGTCATTTAATTCGGAAAGAATTCAATCTATTAAACGATTTCAACTTGTTAAATGTTTCATCTGATTTATAAATGCGGTAGCTTTCTTTATTCGAGAGGTAGTAGGAGAAGTAGGTTGTTATCAATTAGTGGAAAGAAGTCGTTCGTCTTATCTAGGAAATTAATTGGATGTGATCCCTTCTATTAAATCACACTCCACTTTCAATTCGAAAGCTAATCCGAAAAGAAGTCAACTTTCGACATAATTAGAGGAATTGAATAAAATCTATAGAAAAAAACCTCTCTCATTATGTAGCTCAGAGAGAGGTTTACTTATCATTCTATTGTTGCAAAAACGAGATGAAATATACCCAATAAATGGCTTTCCACTGCTGTCACACGAAGACTAGAATTTTCTACAAGTTGGACTATATTCCGATCAAGGTGACATCCGATTTTTTCTGATACTATTGGATCAAACTTCCTTTGAAGATGTGAAACTATGCGATTCGAACTTATTCCGTGTTCAAACAGTAATACTTGTCCACCTGGTTTACACCACTTCGCCATTTGCTCCAATACAACGTTGGGATGAGGATAGGAGCACATAGATAAGGTAGAGACGACCGTATCAAAGGTATTTTCTTTGAAATCAACCATTTCTACATCTTCCTCGACGATCGTACAGGGATACTGCGTTTCTTTTGCAGCCTCTCTTGCATAGCGAACCATCTCTTCACTAAAATCAACTGCTGTTAGTGAATGAATGTTAGGGTATAGTGGGAAATTCGTTCCTGTTCCCACCGATAATTCCAAAACATCACCACTCGCTTTAGCTAAAAGTTTCTTTCGAAATTTTGTATCTATGGTTGTTTTCTTTCTTCTTTTCTCATACATCTTTGCGTGCTTGTCGAATATCTTTGATTGTTTGGTTGGATTAATAATGAATCATCCTGCCTTCCTTGATCAAAAGTCCGATAGTTATGACCATTCCTACCCTTAAAAGGAACTCTATTTATGATGATACCAAGAATTCAATAGTTAGATGGGAAAACCGCGAAAAAATAAACTACGGTAAACCGTAGCTCTATACTCTTCCTATATAAGTTGCGTTCCGATTGATCCCTTGCTGACCAGGTACCCAATTGGCTTGAACGCTTTTTCCTGTCTTCTCATTATATTGAAGTGCCTGAATTAGTCTTAGAATCTCATATGCATTTCTACCTACCTCAACAGGATAAACCATTTTCGAGACGATCACACCTTTTGGGTTAATAATAATCGTTCCTCGATAGGTAGCACCCGCATTTTCATTTAATACACGGTAATCTCGACTGATTTTATGATTTCGATCACTCACAAGCAAATAATTCACTTTCGATGCAGCCGGGGATACTTCGGTGAAAACCTTATGTGCGTAAACGCTATCTGTACTAATTCCTAAGACTACCGTATTCATAGCCTGAAGCTCAGGATAAATAGCAGCGACCGCTGCTAATTCTGTCGGTCAGACAAACGTAAAGTCGCTAGAATAGAAAAAAAGAATGACCCATTTCTCCCGGTAATCCTCTAAGCTGATTCTCTTTATTTCTTTTTGAATCGGATCAAAGGCCTCAGCACGAAATAATGGCGCCTTGTCTGTTGTTTGTGCGCAGTTTAGTCGGTGATAAAATTGCTGCTCTTCATGCTCCACGTCCCCACCTCTTTTCACAGGCAGTATATGTACAAGAGGCTGTCCATTTGTCTCTTTCTTTTATTCCTCTAATCCCTAACGATCATAACCGTTCACTTAAAGCGTTTTATATCATAGAAAAAGAGACTTTCTTTTTACTAAAGAAAGTCTCTTTCATTTAAAGGTTTACCCTTTCATTGCTGCCCATTCTTCACGAGATGGTCCGACCATTCCAGGTACAGTAAGACCAGCCTGGCGCATAAGCACTGTCATTTGTCCTCGATGATGCGTCTGATGTTGGAGCAAGAGAAGAAGAATCGTTCCGTAAGTTGTCTCACTGCCAAAGAATGTGGTTGTTTCTGTTAGCTTCTCATCATTCCACTGCTCCTGAAGAGTGCTCACGAACTCTTCAGCAGTTTCTTTATACAAAGCTGAGATTTCTTCTGCCTTAAAGGATTCACGTTCCTTCATCGGTTGAAGATCGAGCCCAGCACTCGACATCATATAAGTAATCGCTTGTGACAAGTGAACACCTAGCTTTTCAAGTGTAAAATGATCTGGCGCTACTTGCTGTGAAAGAGATTCATCTGTTAGATGATCCATTAGTTTAACTGTTTGAGCCGTCTCACGTTCCCATGTTCGTACAAAATCTTCAAGTGATCGAAACATCAAATAACCTCCTGAATATGTATTCATTCTTTACTTCATTCATTTTACACCTCATTCTTGAGCAAATAAAGGGAGAAACGTTCAGAAAACAAAAATACCCCTCACAAAGAGGGGGGAGAGAATAGGCTATATATCACTCTATGCTAATACATCTCTTCATATGCTAAAACACAAAACCTTCTTTCCTCTTAGCTATGTTAACTGTAACGGAGGATTTCGCGAAAATTAGCGATTAAGCTCGATATTCCTTGTATTTATCGAGGCTTATCAACCCCAAAGTGGTTTTTCAACAAAAATACAATTGATTTTTTCAGATCGTTAGGCATCCTATATGAATTATGTTATTATATAAATCAGTTTAAATGGAAAAGAGGGATTTACATGGAGGAAGAACAGGAAATCATTCTCCCTGAAATCGGAAGTCTAGTCGAAATCGATAACCGAAAAGCTAAAGTCGTTAGCTTACTAAACAATACGATTGTAGCCGAATGGGAAGAATACTCAGAAGACGAATCAAAACGAATCGTCGTAAGACACGAAGAATATAAAATGCTTTAATAAAAGAAAAGCTCCAGCGCCCGGTAGGTCCGACAAGCGCTGGAGCCTTTTAATTTGAACACGTCCTTTGTGTTCGAAGTAAAAGGCGAAGCGACTCGATGACCTGGGTGCTGGAGCTAGATCAGAAAAGCGCAAGCGCCCGGTTAGGTCCGACAAGCGCTGGAGCCTTTTAATTTGAACACGCCCTTTGTGTTCAGAGTAAAAGGCGAAGCGACTCGAGGACCTGGGCGCTGGAGCTAGATCAGAAAA
>NZ_JBITPM010000009.1:0-5762 GCF_050467905.1 Pseudalkalibacillus sp. NRS-1564
AAAATCATTACTACAAAAACAAAAAAAAGAGCCTGAAATTAGACTCTTAAAAAAGCTTAACAGGCATCTTCTTTAATTCCCTAGGAGTTTTTTTAAACATAGCCTTCAAAGTACCATTTACTTTATCTCTATCACCTGAAAACATGATATGAGGATTTACAAACAAAGCATATGCTCTAACATTATTATCTTCTAAACCACTTTCAGACCTAGCCAAAACACCCTTATCAATTAAACCTTTAATAATAGGATTAACATTTTGTTTTTTCTTTCCTAAAATTTCAGCTAAATCAGACTGTGTAACAGGCATAGGACTAACCTTCTTACAATCATCAACTATACAATTAGACAAAAATTCAACATTAGGAATGATATCCATTAAAAATTTTTTTTCAGCTGTAGTTAAATATTTTAAGTTTCTCAAATATAAAATATTTTCCTGGATCAACTGTACAAACCTCGCTTTATTTTTAACTTTTCTTTCGGGAATTAGTATCATACCTCTAGAATTAGCTTTAGTTTGTAATTCAGTTGCGTGTTCAAGTTCCTCATTAGTTAATATTTCTTCATTTTTAAAGTCTCTTAAACGAGCTCTTTTCTCAGCTTCACTAAGATCAACACCAGTTTTTTTCATGCTAATTCCTCTCCCTTTGTCTGGCAGGAATTAGTCCCAATATGATAGAATATAAATACCCTATATGTTGAATAAGGGGCTAATTCTTTGCCCTTGTACCTTTTGAAAAACCGCGAGCCGCCATAGCTTACGCGGTTTTTCTCATTTTTTTAGATTTCAACACCATCCGCACGTTTCCTTTTTTTCTACTTCTCATTGACGCGTTAGCCTTTCCACTTCACTTTCCGTTTTAAAAAGGCGTTTATTTAATACCTGCAATTCATCGTCTCGATGATCTAGTTTCTGATTGATTTGCGTCAGCATCGCCATGACATCTTTCGGTTCATCAGCTTCTAAACGCACTACCGTTTTTTCAATTCGTGAGAGCTGCTCATTGTTTTCTTTTTTAAACTGATCAAAATCATTTCGGAATTCACTTAAAGCTGTAATAATCATATTTAATTTCTCATCGCTCACTTGTTTTTCCCCTTTCTATTCTCGTTCTTAAGCTATCTAATAGTTTATCATCAACTCTTCGAGGCTTGTACCCCATACGATCGATCAAAAGACCTTCAATCACTTTCATACGAGCCGTATATCGCCTATATTCCCCTTCACCAAAGGCAATCGTATCTGTATCAATTTCAACCCATTCAGAGCCTTTCTGGACCCCTCTCATAAGGTTATAACTTCTTGACCTTTCGTGTCTCACTAATCTCAGTAAAACCAATAAATCGAATGTATGAAAGAGCGACAATTCCTGAAAAGGTAATTCACATTGTTCTACATATAAGAACTCTTTCATCTCTGGACGCTGCTTTTTCAATGGGGCTCCACAAAAAACACATTCATCTGCAACCTTGCTGCTTTCCGTTTCACAGTACGAACAAATCAACACCGTTCCTCCTTGTTATAAACATTGCCTTGAAGGCAATGCTAAACGCCTTCAAGGCGTTATCTTTGGTAAGAAGGTTTTTCTCCTCCTGGTATGATGACCTCTTCTTCTCCACTCTCATGAATCACTTTCTTTTCCTGCTTCGATTTTTCTACATCAATGTTCATTAATTTTTCTTTATGTTTTTCTACCGCATCTTTCATTCCATAAGCCACTTTCTCTGCCTGATCTTCTCCGACAATATCAAAATACTTTTCGAAAATGGCTCCTACTTGAATCAATCGTCGCGTTCGCTCTTTTCGTTCCTTCGCCTGAATCCGGCTCGCCACTTGCTGTTTCTTTGCTTTGATCTGTTCCATCTTTTCTTCCAACTCTTGTAATCGTTCTGCGTCCGTTTTACGTGCCATCTATCCTCTCTCCCTTCTCTATCATCTCTACGCTTTTATTTTACCGTATCTACCAGGAAAATACTACCTGAAATGCTGGTTTCTTCGCTCGCATTGTGGTATGCTTCCCTTAGAATAAAAGAGATAAGAGCGCACTTATACATCGTTCCGATGTGTGCGGTTGCTTCGCAACGAAAACCCTTGTCCTTCCTTATCGGAATGACAAAAACCATTGTCGCCTTTAGGCGAATCCAAAACAAAAAATGATCAATCTTACGATTCCCCACTCTTTGTTATGGTCAACAATCATTCGCGTAGCGACTAAAAAGGAGGTGAGCATCATGGCAATCTATCATTTTTCAGCACAAATTATCTCAAGAGGACGAGGGCAATCGGCTGTTGCTTCTGCCTCGTATCGTTCCGGTGAACGCTTAGAAGATGAACGCACTGGTGAAGTGAAATTTTATAAACGTGATGCTCAACCTGAATCTATGATTCTTGCCCCTTCGGATTCTCCTGAATGGGTGTACGATCGTGGGCGACTTTGGAATGAAGTCGAGTCTGCAGAAAAACGAAAAGATGCTCAGTTAGCACGAGAAATTAATATTGCTCTGCCAAGGGAATTATCGAATGAACATCAAGCTGACCTTATTCAAAACTATGTTCAATCTCAATTTGTCGCCAAAGGGATGGTTGCCGATATTGCCATCCATCGAGACGATCAAGAGAATCCTCATGCTCATGTCATGTTAACGACTCGAACCCTCACTCCTGATGGATTTGGTCCGAAAAATCGCGACTGGAACAATCGAGATTTATTAACCCAATGGCGTGAACAATGGGCCGATCATGCCAATCAAGCCCTTGAAAAAGAGAATCTTCAGGATCGCATTTCCCACCTTTCTCACGAATCTCGTGGACTTGAACAGTTGCCAACCGTTCATCTTGGGCATGTCGCTCATGAAATGGAGCAACGTGGTGCCAAAAGTGATAGGGGAACGCTCAATCGAGATCGCCAGGAATACAATCAACATGTAGTTGATCTTCAAAAATACCGTGAAGAGAAACAGGTATTGGAGCAAGAGAGAAAACAAAAAGCCCAACGATTCAGCACAGCTGCTGAACGTGTGGACTTACAAAATGCTTCTAAACTTCTTAAAGGGGAACCGACTTTTAAACGTATTGGCCGGAGACACGAACAACTTGATCAATGGGAAAAACAGCTTCATCAAGAAGAAACTTCCCTTCGTTGGAAAGATCGAAAAATCAAAGAAGCTTCTGATCATCATCATTGGCTTCCGATTTTTGAAGATAAGATCAAGCAAGCTGAACAGCGCATTGAAAACATCAATTGGCTTAATCCATTGAAAATCAAAGAAAATCGCGGTATCAAAGAAAATGTTGAAAAAGATATAGCCAAAGCAAAAGACAATATCGAATTTCATGACGAAAAACTGGATTTCTATCGTGAAAAACTTGGTTTCCATACAAAAGAGGAATTTCTCCAGGTTAAAAAACAGCACGAATCCGAGCAGCCAGGACTCCTAGAGAAAAACCAAAACGCTCACCAACGCATCCGATATGAGCGACATGTGCTTCAGAAGGCACAAAACGCTCATGAGAAGGCGTTTGTCCGTCAAACAGCATCTTTGTATCCTCAGAACCCTGAAATGCGCTATATGAGCTTCTCAGACACTGTGAAGCTGATGGAGCTCAATACACAGCAAGGTAAAGTTATACCGATTGAACAAATCAAAGAACGGGTTAACCGTGATCAGACTCAGATCAAGCAACTTGAACAGGATATCGACCGTGTTTCTCAGCATAAATCTCGTCTGAATCGAACTGAAGGATATCTAGAGAAGTACGAAAAGCATCGTGATATTGCGGAGAAAATGGAGAAAAATCCTTTCTTAAAAGGAAAAATGCTTGTTTCGAAGTCAATTAAAGAAGAATTTGAACAAGCTTTGTCGGCACGTGATCATTTTAAAGGGCTCCTGAAAAAAGAAGGGATTCAAGATCGAAATGATTTCAAAAAGCAATCGGATCTCGTAGCCAGTATGGAGGATAAAGTTCCTCGTTCCCAAAAAGAGATCGAATCTCTTCAAAAAGGTTGCAGTTTGTTTGAAGGCATACTAAAAGGTGTTGAACAGGCTGGAAGAGAAATGCAGAGGGAACAAAAACGTCAACATAAAAATATAAAAAATAGACAACAGGATAAAGGATTGGAAAGATAATCATTTAATTTTCTTTCCGTTCAAAACACTATCAAATTAAAAAGAGTAGTTTTGTATTGTTACAAAACTACTCTTTTTTAGTAATTCTATTTTTTGTTACGTACCTCCATGAACTTTAAAACGAGGTTCAATAGTAAAATTACTGCAATAATTCCTAAAATAACATTCGTTGTTTGTAAACTAGAATATATATTTTCTGTTAGCGAATCTAATCTAGGTACAATTTGTGAAGAATCACCCATGTTATTTATACCTTTAGAAATTTCCTCTAAATACTTTGTAATATCCTGATCCATGTTGAACCTCCTAAGCGCACTTTTACTCACTATAACATAGCTTTTTGGATTTAATTACTAATAATTTGAGTATTGTGTTTTTGAGACACTTAGGTTTTTTTGTGGATTTTCCTGTTCTAATTCTCTATTATTTCACTTGATTTAGTAAATTGAATATCTAAATCCAATGGAGATATCTTTACGCGCATAATATGTTGATCCAGTACCAGCAGAGATTGAAAATCCAGCAGCTTCAAATCCAGCTGAAGCGCTTTGAGAGATAGCAGCTTGAATAGTAGCATCTCCTAAAATCTCGACCTCATTTGTTGGGAAAGATCCAGAAGTTGAAAGACCATCAGCACTTTCTGATTCTAATGTATGGTTCCCACTAGAAGTAAACCAATTGTATGAAACGATATCTTGTATTTGAGCAAATGATCCAGATGAATATATTTCTAATCGCGCTCTCAAAGTAGTTTCTAAACCGTTATCATCTCTTGTTTCACTAACGTCTTTAAAAGTTGTGTTAGCAAGTGCTGCATTCTTATTACTTGCCAAAGCAATAGGGGCATCTACATCTTCCACCGTATAAGTTCTAAGTACTTTATTAGTTTTAATATCAATTACTTCCATACTTTCAGATTGATCATTTTTACTTTTTTCTATTTTTACTTCTGATTTTTTATAAGGTACCTCAACGTTGATTTCGTTTATTTCTTCTTTAAAAGAAGATTTTTTATCATTTTCCGCAGCACTAGCAAAATTACTACCAAAACTGAATGATGAAGCTATCAACATAAACATAGACAGAAACAAAACACTTTTCAATAGTTTACTTTTCATTTCGCACCTCCATTTTTTTATTCCACAAAACAACAAAAGGAATATATTTGAAACAGTAACACACCATTTTTTATAAATCTGCCAATATTCAAAAAATATTATTTTAGTAACGCTAATATGGAAAATAGTTCCTTTTATTTTTAGTAAGAATTAATCAGTTTAAATAAGTATATTGAAGACTATTTAAAATTTAAAAGATAAGAAGATTTAAAGTTTATTTATATTAATATAATCTGAATCGATAGATATAGTTTTAAAATCTGGTTGCCTTAATGGCAACCTTATTGCCTTAACGGCAGATAACGAAAATTAGATAAATTTTAGCTTGCGAAACAAAGAGCGAACTGCTATTAAACATAGAGTTAGAAGAGAGAAGCTACAAAAACCCTCTAAAACCCTTGTTACTACTGGGTTTTAGAGGGTTTTTGTAGTAATGATTTTTCATTACAATCGTAATGAAAAATCATTACTACAAAAACAAAAAAAAGAGCCTGAAATTAGACTCCTACAACA